>CAZJWS010000056.1:0-3022 GCA_964549985.1 uncultured Candidatus Saccharibacteria bacterium
TGGCCTGCTCGACCAGGGTTCCCGTTAACCAACTGGCTGCCGCTGCTCCCAGAGCCTGATTGAGGGGGGCTGCCACCACCGGTAGAAATATCTTCCGGTGAGAACTCGGCCTCTACGCTATCGACCATATCAAGCCAGGCCAAATGTGCTTTAAACCGAACAGTTCTTGGATTGGCGGCTAAGCAGTCTACGGCTGGGTCAATGTTTAGATCATTTGGATTTCCTTGAGCCTCGATGGGTGAAATGCTGTCCAGACTATTTACGCAGTTTTCAATATGATCCATAAACAAAGTACTAAGCGGTTCATGAGTGGTGGCATTAATGTCACCGGTCTGAGTCAGATATAGAATGTTCTCATCGGGGTCTATAGCCAAAATATCTTCGCGCATAACGACTTGCAGATTTCCAGCGTAATCTGTTGCAAGTTCGGCGCCGTTATCCATCCTCAGAACATCATGGGTGACCTCGTCTGCATTCTGGGCATAAGCTTGCGGTATAAAGGTGCTAGTCAGAATATTTGCGAGCGGCTTTAGCGTCAAGATATTGCCGATACCGGATGCCAAACTCTGTGAGGCGTGGCCGACCCCCTCCATGCTCGTGGGAACAGCAAAAACAAGCTGCGCACCGTAGTTAAATGCGAGCGAGTCCGTGTTGCTGTAGTCGAATACCCGGGCATAAAAGCTCTGCTTAGAGAGCTCCTCTTTCTTCCAATCCTGATACTCACGTTCGGCCACGGCGTATTGTTCCACTGTGGCTGGCACCATACCCGCTTGCAGTCCTCGTTGTTTATTAGCCGTCCCCGCTCCGGCGGTTAGTACCCCTCCCAGCTCACCACCCACCTCCTGAGTGGTGCTTGACAGCTCCTTCATCTTCTCTACCCGCATTTGCATAAGCATCATAATACCCTCAAAACTCAATTCAACTGCTGCGGTGAGCGCCAGACTCTTAGCAGTTCTCCATAGGAATGCTTTCGTAAACATCTTCTCTATTGAATTTGTAATAACTTGTTGCAGTGCCTCTCTTACGCCAATCTCGGCACCCTCCCTGATCGTGCCGTAGGTACCACCTGTAAAGACGGTGATCACTGCGCTGACAAGACCCTCACCCACTTGGAAGAAAGGGTTTTGTATAACGCGGCAGGAATTCCTGTTAATTCCAGGGATACCCTTAATAGTCTCGCCCACACCGCCCCAGACACCGGTTGGCTTGCCATCGACACTATAGTTGCCCTTGAGGGTGTCGTTACGCGATTTACTGAACTTACCCTTCAGCGCGTAGGCTATTCCCGGCGAGGCTCCGAGCGGATTGCCGTTACTATCAAGTTTAGTGGTGCGGCCCATGACTTCCTTGAGCATGCTTGGCTTCACTTCACCAGTGCGTACAGCATCGCCGACCGCAATAAACACAAATGCGTGCTTCATGAGGGCCCTTGCACGGTAAATCCGCATACCAAGGGTTGCGGTTTCGTAGCGTCTCTCAGCAGTACACAGCTTGTCAGGTAGCTCGGTTGAGGTAGCGAGACCCCTTGCGGTACCCCAAATTCTCTGGCCGATTGATTGCCGTGCTAACTGCTCGGCTAGCCTTAGAGAGCCCTCACCCACACCGTCGGCGGCATCGGTCACTGCCTTGCGTAAATTCTCATCTTCAATGCTGGCAATGTCGAGACCTTCTTCTTTGATTTGTTCAGCAACTTCAGAGAAATTCGCTACATCTTCACCAAGCGCTTCGGTAGAGACATTGCGGGCCGCCCGGGTATTCGCATCGGCTTCTGACTCGCCTGCCACACCCTCGCCGCGGACCGATTCGTCCCAGCTGGAATCTTCATCCAATACCTCCCGCCCAACAGCTTTATTCGTGGCTCTTTTTGGGTCAGAATCAAGTGCGGCAGCAGTTTTAGATACAACAGATATACGGCTTATCTTGTAGCGGCCATAGAAAGCTTCCATGCGTTTTGTTTTCCAGCGCGATGTCCGCAGCGGATGCTTCACCTCCATATACTCGCTTAAGTGCACTGCCATGGCGTCGGTTGTAGCCAGATTTGGAATAGAACGGTTCCCTCCCGGTAGGGTTATACCGCTAATGCGGTTACGGTCGTTCGGGTCAAAGTGGAAGGTGTAGCCATCCATTTCCATTTCCGCAATAATTTTGCTACCCATCCGGCCCTCGCGAGAGAATGCGTCGCTCATACGTGCTAACTTAGTGCGGCGATACCTGTGCTGCTGATGGGTCTGTATGCCGGATAGCTTGTTAATCAAAATATCCCTGAGAGTCGTAGCTAAAATACCTGGCAAAGCCACAAAAAGCGCCACCACAAGGCTCACGATGCTACCGATAATACCAGCAACAATAGCAGTTTTCTTATTCAATAGCTGTGCCTTTATCGATGCCTTTTGCTTGCCCCCTTTGCCGGTAAAAAGATCTTTCCCTTCGTTGCTGTCCCCGGTCTTGTCTTCGTCTCTTTTACCTTTGTCATCAGCCGAGCCGCCCGGTTCGTCGGACTTATCATTATTGTGAACATCGGCCTCGCCCCAGCGTTCACGGGCTCGATCAAGTGCCGATCCCTCTTCTTTTTCAGCCTCTTCGGAACCGCTGTTCTCGGGCTCTACGGGCATGCCCCAGCTTTTTTGGGCGCGTTCCAGGGCCGAGAGTCGCTTCCCTTCGTCGAGATCGTCATGTTTGGGTTGGGGCAAGGCCATGCGAGTCTACTTACATCCCTGGAGCTAATCTGTTATCAAGATCTATTGTACCCTGGGATTGGTCGATTTCGCCAGCCTGTATGGCGGCTACCTGGCCAGGGTTGGTGGTAATCAGGCTGGATTCTGTATTGCTGGCAATAATCTGAATGTGTACATGGTTCTGACCGGCAAAGAACAGCCCTTGGCCTACGGGGAATTGGCTGAGGCGTTTTTGCTCCTCGCTGGTAAGCTTAAACACCGAGCTCAGCACATCCACTGCCGACGGCGACTGTTTGAGCAGGATCTGCATCGAAGCATTGGCCACAATAGCCCGGCCCATGCGTGAG
>CAZJWS010000056.1:3032-7985 GCA_964549985.1 uncultured Candidatus Saccharibacteria bacterium
TCCTGGGTAATAGTAGTAATGCCTAAATTATATTTGCGGGCCCGCTTGGCAAGGCTAAACAGGAAGTTGGCCGAGTCCTCGTACTTCATGAGCTGCCAAGCTTCATCCACAATCAAAATACGGCGTTTTTGGTCAGACTTGGTTTTGTTCCAGATATAGTTGAGTACGATATACATAGCTACCGGGCGAAGCTCGTCCTCTAGGTCACGGATATTAAACACTACCATTGGGTTATTAATATTGATATTGCTCTGCTGGCTAAAAATACCGGCAAACGTACCCGAAGTATATTTGCGTAACCTTTGAGCCAGCTGAGGACCGGTGTTGCCCATATGTAGCAATACATCATAAAGGTCAGAGATAGTTGGCGGCTGCGACTGGTGTGTGAGCGGATCGTTGGTGATACCAGCCCGGGCATACGTTTCGATAAGGGCTGCATCCAGGTCGGCTTCTTCTACAGGACTTAGTGCAGGTGTCATGACGGCACCACCGCCCTGCATCTGGGCCTGAGCACCGCCCATCATGAGACGCAATAAACCATGCAGGGTTATCAGGTTGGAGCGTAGCGCATTGTCGGCCTCCTCGGCATCTACAACCTGTGGCAGATCAAACGGATTAATACGAGTAGTACTATTGAGGCTCAGGCGTACATAAGCGCCGCCCACGGCCTCGGCCATGCGCTGATACTCATTCTCTGGGTCGATGATGAATATCTCGGTACCAAACATGAGCGAGCGCAACGCCTCGAGCTTAACGGTGAATGACTTACCGGCACCAGACTTAGCAAATACCACTGAGTTGCCGTTTTCCAGCGTAAATCGGTCAAAGATTACCAGGCCGGAGTTGTGCATATTGATACCATACAAAATACCGCTATCCTGGCTGAGATCAGCAGAGGTGAATGGGAAAGACGTACTCAGGGCGCCGGTGTTCATATTGCGCCGGATCTGTAGCTGGTCCATAAACTGCGGAATCGTGCTGTTGAGTCCCTGCTCTTGCTGTGCACTAGCGGTTTTGCTGTAGATCATCTGTTGACCAAGGATGGACTCGACCTTATGGCTCACGAACTCCAGCTCTTCCATGCTGTTACCATAGACCGTGAAGTACAAGCCAAAGCGGAAGAACCGCTCCTCGCCTACTTGCAGCTTGTCGCGCATCTCCTCGGCGTCCATAATGGCCGCCTGTTTACCCGGGTCGCGGATGCGGCCCTTTTCAGCATCAATTTGAATGCCGGCTTCAAGCTGCGTTACCTTCTTGCGTAGGTTCTCCAGGACCACTTGGCTTTCTACCGGATAAATAAACATACTCAGGTCAATCACCTCATCGGCATTCACCATGCTGGAGAGCCAGCCGGTAAAAATTTGGCGTGGATAACCATAGACATAGAAGGTGCGAGCATAGCGGGTGCCTATGCGGAAGAACCCGCTTTGGAACTCGATGCTTGAGGGCGCAATGAAGTCACGAAGTGCGGTAACACCCTTCTGGAACGCTGCCTGGACCTCCTGCTCTTCACGCAGGCGTTGCGCCTGGGCTTGTGCGACTGGGTTAACCTGCTGTTTCTTAGCCATTACGGGTTCCCTCCGGTCGCGAATTTAGAAGCTGGAATCTAGAATTCAGAGGTGTTCTATCCGAACTTCCAACTTCCAACTTCCAACCTCCAATCATAGCAGTTCCCTTTCCAGATTGGGCTGTGGCGCCTCGCCGACCCCTTTGGTAATAACCGGTGCTGTCAGATCACCAAAGTTTTTGAGCTGCTGGCGAGTAGCAGTATCCGGATTGTAGGCATCATAATACAGCTCAATAAGCTCCTGGGTGTCCAGCGGCAGGCCCTGTACACCGCACTGCAGCAAGCCGGCTAGTGCTGCCTGTACGCGGTTACGTAGCTCGGTCTTAGCAGCCTCCAAGTCGGCCTCATTTATAACCACATGCACCTCTTTCTTGGACTGAAAGGCGCCCACCAGATTTCCCATAAAGTTCTTGCTAGCTTCCACTGCTTTCTGTGCATCCAATCCTGCCGGAATAAACGGAACCACAATATAAAAGCGCTTATCCATGATATTGGTCTGCATAGAGATGTTTGTCATGAAATCGATATAATCCTCCATCAGCAGTGCCAAAAGCATATTGTCGTGCTCAGAGCGAATCTTGTCCAACTTCTCTATATAAGGGCGCATATCCACCTTCTGTGAGCGCACCAGGATTTGAACCGGGAAATACAAAGAGTTCAAGAAGCTCTGGTAACTAAACTCTACGGCCTCACGCTCCTGCGGGCTCATCAGGTCAAAGTTCACACTTTTTACCATCAGCACCGAACGGAAAGAGCCGTCATTCATAATCACAATTCCATCGCGGATCTCAGAAATCTGCAAGGTGTTCTGTGTGCTGTTGGGGTTGGTCTGAGGTACGGGTGTGACTTGTGGTCCCGGTACTGGTGCACCGGGTTGGCCAGGCATGCCCGACTGGGGCTGTGGTGGCACTCCTGGTTGCATCCCAGGCGCGCTCGCGTAAGCCATATTTGGGTTATTCGGATCCATAACTTATCTGTTACCCACCCCCTGCTGCGAGATTAGACCATAAGCTAATGCAGCGATATTACTACCTCACCATCTTCCTGGCTCATACGCTTGGCCTCGTTAGCGATGGTGGAGACATTTAAATCGTCCCGATGTGCAAGCCCCAGTATAGCAGGATTTACGGTGTTTTGTCCCTGATCTTGTGCGGGTGCGGGCACGGGAACAGGCTGGGCAGCAATTTGCTCATTGGCAATCGATTGATCCACCAGTGGCACAGATGGGTCGACCACAGTGCTACTATTTCCATATAACACTTCATAGGGGTTGTCCACTGGGTTAAGTTTAGCCTCGGGGGTTGCGGGTGCAACAGTATTGCCCTCACGGTCATGCAGCGGCTGCAACGTCTTTATATGTTCGTTATAGCGTTCATAAGTTTTACTGTTGTCTGCGACGAGCTTTTCGGCAAATTCGTGTTCTGCCGCGGTTTCTTCTGCCGCCGGATGTGCATCGGTGGTACCCGGCGCAACTACTTGCTGGTCCTGAAAAGTTGCAAAATCATTCGGCAACGGCATTTGTGGTGCAGGCGCCGACTGGTTCATAAACCAATAGTTAGTTGGAGTTGGCTGTGCGCCTGGGTCAGACTTCATGCTGGAGATTGCCTGCTGGCGGTGTTGGGCGGTGGATTGTTGCACCAGCTGATTCAGGTGGGCGGCTGTTGAGTTACTGCTTATATCCAACATATCATCCGCAGCGGTAATATCAGTGTTGGGCACTTCTTGTGGGAGTGACATTGGGTCGAGAAGGCGATCAGATCCCACGCCAGGGCTCAAATAGCCCGGCTCGGCAAACAGGTTGGTGTTTACATTCTTTACGGCCCAGCCACGGCTGTCTACCGTGTTAGCCAGCGCCTGCAAACGACTCTTTACCTCAGTTTGGGTCAGGCCGTTGGTGTATACATGCACCTCCTTCTTTGGCGCAGTTATGGTCACTAGGTGGCTAATACCATCTTGGTTCCAGATGCGTACTCGCGGCCGGAAGAGGAAGCTGATCCGGGCCAACAGCCAGATCTCATTGGGCTGATCACGACTAATAGGCGCTGCCAGGAACCCAAACAGAATCATTGGCAGCAGCAACACCGCAATAAACGGAATCTTCAGAAAGGTAGGCGCCGGGCTAGTCGCAATAAAAAACTGCACCACCCCTATCAGAATAAAAATGGCCGCAAAAATAAACTGCTTGAGAGTCAGCGGGCCAAATAACTTATCCTCGGCCTCAATATCCTGGAGTACCTTATACGTCGCCATATCTTACAAGACATTATACAACTTGCAAGAGCGGTTATAAAGTAAACCGCTTAAGTTCAGCGAAGCAGTGGATCTATTTGATCTCGGAAGGGTCAATACCTAAGCTATCCAGGCGACGAGCTGCAGCGATAGCCTGGGCCAGTGCCCAGATGAACTCCTCATCGTCGGTGTAGTCATAGAAACCAGCCGATTCCAAATGTTTTTTAGCTACAGTAAATCTCGACCGTTTGAGCAGCTCTTTCTTCTCAGCCTGTTGTTCTTTAGTCAGGCCTTTTTTGGGTATGCCTGCGCTGTCTAGCAGCTCCTCATCGCTGCGGCGTAGCTCAAGCACCAATTCTGGTGCATCACTGTCTTTAAAGACGCCCATGTCGCGGGCCTTTCGTATGTTCTCTTTAACCCATGCTTCCGCTTCGGGTTTTCTGGCACGGTCTTTAGATGGGGCACCATCGGCTGTATCAGCATCGTCATCAGCTTCGGTTCTGCTGCGTGAACGGTCATCCCTTTCGCGCGGGTCGCCGCGGCGACCTCGAGGCTCAGGCTTCGGGAATACAGCAGCAAATTCTTCGTTATCCAGCTCGATCAGAGAGTTAACAATGGTAGCAACTTCGGGCTTGCTAAGGCCAAGCATCTCACTGCCGCTGTTAGTATAGAAATCGCTTCCAAGAAGATCCTTGAGCATGCGTGCTCGGAAGTGGTCGGTGTCGAGAGTTGTGCCATCAATAACTGCCTGACGAGTAGCGAGTTTCAGTGAACCATGAACTCGCCGGCGAATATCGCTAACAATACGGGCAAAGTTCTTGTTGGCAATCAAGGTCTGGTAGAGCGCGTCCTCTTTATCAATCTCCTCGGGGCGGCCAGGTGTCTTCACAATATCCGCACGGGCGCGAGCTCTCGCGGAACGTTCTATAAAATGTTTGGGTACAACATATTGCCTACCATCAGCCGTTCGTATAACTTCATCACCCGGTTCGGCAATAGCATTACGTTCGGCAACTCTCCGATCCCGTGCTTGCTTCTTGTAGTCTGGTCGTGACGAACCTACACTGAGCAGGCTATCTAAATCTGCATCACGGTCAAGCAACCGTCGACGTCGGGCGGCGTGAGCATCAATACGTTCTTGTAGTTCTGGGCTAAGG
>CAZJWS010000057.1:0-6607 GCA_964549985.1 uncultured Candidatus Saccharibacteria bacterium
GGGCGAATCAATAAGCATCGAGGAGATCCGTGGGTTGCAGCAGTTCCTAAAACTCAAGGTCCCGAGCAGTCAACAGGGTATGATTACACGCGTGCTCGTCATTGACCGTGCCGAACGTATGCGCGCCGAGGCCCAGAACGCACTCCTCAAAACCCTAGAAGAACCGCCTGCCGATACCTGCATTGTCATGACCGCCAGTAGTACCGAGGTTGTACTGTCTACCATCGCTTCACGAACAACCGAGCTAGTTGTACTACCCGTATCAGAGCAGGCCGCGCTGGATTACTTCAAAGAAAAAGGCATGAAAGCGAGTGATGTCATAAAACAATACGCTTTATCACAAGGCCAGGCTGGCTTGCTCTCATCACTGCTACAGGGTGAGTCCCATGAACTTATCGAAAAAGTAGAGCAAGCAAAACAACTACTGTCACAACCCGTTGCAAAACGATTGTTACAAACCGATGAGTTTGCCAAAGATAAGCAACAGGCCAGGCTGCTACTAAATGCAATGGGCAGGATTTGCCATGCCGCACTCGCCGCTGCTGCCAAGCAGCAAAAAACAAATACAGCCAGACGATGGCATGAACGCCAGGCAGCGGTAGTACAGGCAAGCACTGATTTTGTGTATAACCCTAACACCAAACTCCTTTTAGACGACCTGTTCCTGAAATTATAAGTCAACGGTATTGATAGGTATGGTAGAATTAAGCATATGTTCTCTTTAGCTATTGTTGTTGGGTTTGGGCTTTTGGCGTTTCGCAGCTCACGCGTGCGTGATACTGAACTGTCACCCACGGCCGAGCGTATATCTGACCGCTTAGGAAAACTGTGGGACATTGCTCACCAGGGCATGCGCGAAAACCGCTTCCTCCGCGCCGAAAAAGCCCTGTTGACCATCCTGAAGATCGACCAAAAAAACGCCGCAGCCTACAACCGCCTTGGTATCCTGTACGCCAAACAAAAGGAATACAAAGATGCTATTGATTGTTTCGAGATCGCCAGCTCTATAGACCCGAGTGCCTCCAGCTTGCACAATCTGGGTCTTATTTATTATGAGACAGAAAATTATGAGAAAGCCGGCCTGGCATTCGAACAAGCCCTCAAGCTTGAAGACGGGCTTGCCGCGCGCCATATTGCCTATGCCAAGGTGCAAGAGAAGCTTGGCAACGATAAAATGATGATGCACGAACTTGAACGTGCCGCCGATTTGGAGCCAAACCCCGAGACTTTTCAGCTGCTTATCCGGGCATATGAGACCAAAGGCATGCAAACTGAAGCCGATCTGATCAAGGCCAAGCTAGACAAGCTGATCATGCCCGCCGGCAAACCGCGCCGGGTCTTGCGCCCCCGAAAAGTTGTGATCTAAGCTTTCTAATTTGTAAAATGTATATTACAGTATAAAAAGAGATGGAAGAGTTTAGTTTTAGTACGACACGTTTACCTGACATGTGTCGAGCACAGCGTGTTGGCGCCTTATTTGTTGGTGAGAAAGCCTACATAGGCGATGAAGCTCTATGGATTGATGATCAGTGGCGAGGCTGGGTAGATACCGACGCTTTACTTGCGAGCAAGTATAACCAGCCAGATGTTGCACAAAACATACCGGTATACCGTCTGCACGGTGGTTTTGTAGTTGATTTGGCCGAGCATTGCGAGCTTGAAAATATCCCTGTAGAAGCCTTTAGGGCAATTCCCGGCCGGTGTCTGTTTATGGATGAAGATGACGAACCCGATGTACTATCAGAAGTGAGCGATGAAGACGCTCCGGTCATAGGATTTATAACCTCTGCCAAGGAGCGAAAGGCATTTTTGGAGCATTACAAAGATATCCTGATGCTTTCGCCCAAAGCACACCGCGCACAGGTCGAGAAATCATCAAAGGACAAAAAGTCCAAAGGCAAGGCTGCGGGCAAAAAACGATCTCAAAAACACTCAGCCGTTGAAGAATAAGCTCTAATCTGTTAAAATGGCTCGGTATTGGCTTACGCGCCACCTTAGCTCAGCTGGTTAGAGCATCGGTTTTGTAAACCGAGGGTCGTCGGTTCGAATCCGACAGGTGGCTCCAGGCTTTGACAAGTCAAAGCAATTTTCAATTCACAATTCACAATTTTCAATTTTGGACAAAAGCCTCTGGCTTTTGAGATTAAATATCTTGGCGAAGCCGTCCGTCATTGCTAAATGTTAATTGCTAAATGTTAATTGCTTTTGGCTGTAGCCAAAAGCGCAGGGTTAGTGAAGCGGTCAAACACAAGAGACTGTAAATCTCTCGGCATTCGCCTTCGTAGGTTCGAATCCTACACCCTGCACCAAGTTTTTTGTCTTTTCCAAATCCGAGAGAGGATTCTCGGATTTGAGAGGAGAGGGCTTGGTTGGATCGCTAGAATTGCTGAGCAAATTTATTTTGTCAGCAATTTGGCGATACAACCATCACACCTTGACGAGCCGCGTTAGCTCAGTGGTAGAGCACTTCCATGGTAAGGAAGGGGTCTCGAGTTCAAGTCTCGAACGTGGCTCCAAATTTTTGATTTCATTTATGGGGTTGGCAAAAGCCTCTTCATCTGTTAAAATAGGACTCAAGTTATGGCAAAAAAAGGCGACAAGCGGAAAATCGTAGGCTTAGTATCTGAACTAAGTGGTCACCGCACGTATTACACCACCAAGAACACAATGAATACCCCTGAGAAGCTGCGGTTACGCAAGTATGATCCGGTTGCACGCACCCACGCTTGGTACGAAGAGACCAAGAAGAACCTCGGCCGCAACACCGTCAACCCAAAGAAGTAGAATTCAGAAACTAGAAATCAGAATACCGCCCAAGATACAGGGCGGTTTTTATTTACTGGAGTATACTAAAAGTATGAATTGTCCTACGTGCAATAAGCCAATGCGTAAGGTTCGCTGGGAAATTACTAACAATTTCAAAACCGGCCCGGACTTTAAGGAATATGACAAATACACATATCAGTGTGCATCAGACGATGCGTGGGTCACCACAGAAATGCCAATAGAAAACCCCGGCAAGTAAAATACGTATTATAATACGTATTTTTGTTATGATTCTGCCGGTTTTATTCTGATTTCTAGATTCTACAAATTAGCCAGGTCTAGGGCGGTGTTGATATACTCAGCATGGCTCCACACCAGCGGCGCAACACTTACCGGCTCGCTTGTCTCGGGCTCGACCTGCTCACTCATAACCCCGCTCGGCATTTTTTTTGAGTCTGCCCAGGCCATAATCTCATGAGCACGATCGGTCTCACCCTGCTCATGATAGAACTGGGCCAGCCAGAACGAACAGATGAACCATGGGTTACCAGTGAACTGGTCCTTGCGGCGCATATACCAGTCATTTTCATACCGTGGAGCACCACCACTTGGCGACTGGTTCATCAGCACATGCTCTGCTAGAGTAACTGTCTCCTTAATCTGCTGGTTCACACTCTCCGGACCGAACATCATCATGCCGTACATGCTAGAGATGTCTAAGGTATTGTCGAACTGAATATCGCCATTCGGCTGCAAAATAATACCCTTACGAAACGCACGCCGCTCCTGATCAAAGAGTAGTGGCAAACCAGCCTCAATACGCTTGGCAGCCTCTTTCCAGGCCAGCGCATCATCAGGGTAATTGAAAGTATTGGCAAGCTCGGAGGCAACCTTGAGAGAAGCATAAGTTACGGCAGTCGTGTAGGTACTGGTAAGAAACTTTTCCTCCCAGAGGTCGTAGCTTGGATGTGGCAAACTAGTCGCCTCGTCTATAAATGACTGCATGAAGTTAGCAGCCGGCCGCACTAATGTACCATAGAGCATCTCCACAAACTGTTTATCGCCAGTAAGTTTGAGGTATTCGCCGATCATAATAATAACGGTGGCGGTCTCGTCTTCTTGAATAGCCAGTTCGCGGCGATTACCGTGCACCAGCGGGTGCCAGGTACTGCCTATAGCCCGGTCGGGTTGGTATTTATGCATCATGTATCCGTCTTTGTGAATAATGTCCCGGCAAAACTCAAAGAAATTACGCGCTTCTTCTTTGAAGCCAAGCCTCATCAATGGCCAGATGGCATAGGCGCCATCCCGCGGCCAGCAATAGCAGTAGTAATCACGCCCATAATTAAAGATGCTCGAATCACCCGAGGCCAAGATGCCACCACGCTTGTCGGTATGAGCCTTAATGATAAGCAAAGATTTCTTGGCCAAATCACGGTAGCGCTCGTCTATTTGGCGAAGCTTGCCTTCGCCTATTGCCATCCACTCAGCCCACCAGCGACGGGTATCACGGAGCCGCCCCACTAAGCCGTATTGCTTGAGTTGATCATGTTTATTCTCGGCTTCTTGCTGCGAAGCTGCACCAATAACCCAGTAGTCAACTACTCGGGCCTGGGAAGCGCCCAGAGCAATCTTGAGCCGTAGCACCGAATCTACACCGCCATGCTCAACCGAATTACCGGACAGCTCGCCATCTTCGGCGTCTTTGAATGTACCTTCTTTGCCTTCAATGCCGTAGTTGCCCACGGCATACTGGTCAAAAGGCGTGCCGTCACTGTTCTCGGCATAAATTAACAGCATGCAACGCCCCTTGTAATCCAGTAAATAGTTTCCATCTGGTTCAAAGAGGGCGGTATCGGCCCGGCCCGCCCGGGAAATCTGAAATACCTGGTGCATAAACAGCCGCACATCACGCTGCTGATCAAGCCTGTTGACTATCTTAATATGCCGGCAAAATGCATTGACTGCCGGATCCACGAAGTCCTGGAAGTGCAGTTCAATCCCCAGATCTTTGTGCTTCATAACAATATTGCTTACTAATGCATCTGATTCAAAATCTACCGACAGAGCCCAGTTCCCATCATTCGTCCAGGTAAAAACGCCGTCCACCCAAACCCCAATCTTATGCTGCACCGACCGTGCAGTAGTGAGGTTTTCCAGACCTACATACGGGTAGTAAAAATCATGCACCAACCCTTCATGGTTCAGACCGATAAACATCGAACCGTTGCTTAGTACTACAGGACGCCCCACTAGCGGCTCCCTTCGGAAGCAATGGGCCATCGACAATTAGCAATTAGCGGTATATTTGCCATTAGCAATTGGCTATTGGCTGCAGCCGCATTGCGCATTACGGATTGTTCATCTTTTGCACATTGCGCATTGTTCATTGCGCATCTTCCCGAGAAGTTAGCCGATACTGCAAGTCATGCCAGGCATTCATAAAGTTCATAAAAGCCTCATACGGCGTATCATACGGGCTAAAGTAGGCGTGTACATCACCGTCGTTAAACCACTTGGTACACATATAGTAGAAATGGTCAGAGGTAGTCAGCCGGCGCCAATCAGTCACCAAAACCGGATCATTGGTCTGAAATACTTTTTCTTCCAGGTCGTAGAGCGCCGTAATGGCTTCGTGCTGCATCTTGTTGCCCAGCCAGGCGGTCAGGTCACGCTCGGTATCAGCCCACGTAACAGTATGCGGCATATCAACATAATCGACTGGCTCGTTGGCATCAATGACTTCGCTGACCGTCATGAAAGTATGATCGCCATCCTTCAGCCACTCTTCCGGCAAGTGCCTCAGGAAGTCAAAGATACCAGTGTCTTCCCACTGGTGTTCACCAAAGGTCTCGTAGTCCATAAACAGGTTGAAGTTGGTTGCATCACCAGACTCACTGAGCCAGTGCGTATATTTGGCAGCGTCGAGCGGCCAGCCCTCCCAGGCGCGGTTGCCAAAACGGAAGGCAATATCGTCGCTCAGACGATAATTTTTCATAAGCAGGCGAATGTTCTCAGTGTAACTAGGGCGATAGACAAAGTTCGGGCTGCGCCAACCAAGTATCGGATCCCAGCCTTCGGCCAGGATGCCCTTGTAGCCAGCCTGATCCGCCCAATAGGCGAGGTCGTTATTGTAGGCAAACTCGGTGTTACGGAACACCTGCGGGTTCTGACCAAATACCTCAAGCACTTTGTGGCGATGTAGTTCCACCTGTCGTTCAAATTCCTGGCGGGAGTAAAAGAACGCCAAGCTGTGATAGTACGTTTCGGCTACTATTTCTACCCGGCCAGTGTCGGTCAGCGCCTTGAAAGAGTCCAGGACATCTGGCGCCCATTCCTGCAGTTGTTCGATAACAGTGCCCGTAATAGAAAGGCTGAGTTTAAATTCTGGATGCTTTTGTAGTAATTCTAACAACACTTTATTAGTCGGCAAGTAAGATTTCTCAGCCACCTTGCGGACGATACGCTCGTTGGACTCATTAGTGTCATAGGGAGCATCAAAATAGTCATGGTGATTACCGGCATCAAAGATAGTGTAGTGCCGTACACGGTATGGCTGGTGGACGTGCAGGTACAGCACGATAGCTTTACTCATAGGCAAGCCACCGATGTCTTTAACCGTTCACCGTTTACCATTTTCCATGCCTTATCCATAATCCGTTTACCGTGAATGGTAAAAGGTGAATGTATGGTGAATGGTGAATGGTAAAAGGTAAATGGACTGTTCATACCGCGGCCTCCGCGAATTCGGATGTATGCGCGTGGTACCAGTTGAGCAACTTATCGGCCGCCGGATGCCAAGATAGCCTTTCGTATTCGGTCAGGGCGTTCTCGTGCAGCT
>CAZJWS010000057.1:6617-7454 GCA_964549985.1 uncultured Candidatus Saccharibacteria bacterium
GAGCTCTACCATTGACGCGCCACACCGTGGTGATGACCAATGGCCGGGCCTTCCCTGTGGCTCCATAGGAGATGGTGCAGCCGTTCTCGTGCAGCTGGTCACGCAGGGCATCGCTTTGCACCACAGATATAATCTGATTTGCCATTTCCTGGATATCCCAAAAATCTACCTTGAGACAGTTATGAAACACCTCCGCTACACCAGACTGTTTACTGATAAGGGAGGGTGTACCATAGCCAGCAGCCTCGAGTGGGGTCAAGCCAAATGGCTCTGACACCGATGGCATGACAAACAGATCGCCAATAGCGAAGCTATCTCGCCAGTGCGCACCGCGCTGGAATCCGGTAAAAACTACGTTGCGACTAATACCAAGCTCGGCCGCCAGCTCAACTAATTCGTAGTACTGCTCGCCCGAACCAACAATCAAAAACAGTGTTTTGGGAGCTTTATCTACGACAGCTCTGGCCGCATAAAGCAAATTAGTCAGGCCCTTTTGGATAGTAAGGCGGCCAACGTTTACAACCACACGGTAACCCCTACGTTTCATTGATTCCAGATAGCGGTAGACATTGCCCTCGTCCAGCGGCAACACCATATCAAGATCCAAACTATTATGCACCACATCAATTTTGTCGGACGGGATGTCATACTCGCGCATAATGGCGTCTTTGGTAAGTTGGCTGACAGCAATGATACGATCAGCCATCAGGAAGCTCATGCCCTCTATTTCGCGCACTAAAGGGTTACCGCCGCCGGCTTTAGCCGCGCGGTCGGATTCCACCGAATGTACATGCACGATTAATGGCTTGCCGGTAATCTGGCGGGCACGCAGACCAG
>CAZJWS010000057.1:7464-7777 GCA_964549985.1 uncultured Candidatus Saccharibacteria bacterium
ACGGAAAGTTAGCCAGTCATGAGCATGGATCACGTCAAAGTCCATTATTGGTACCAGTTGCCCCACTGCTGTTTCATAGGCAGCCTGCTGGTCATGAATTGTGAGCCACTCTTCGTGGCCGTCTTCGTAAATATACTTGTAGCTGTCATAGGCAATACCGCTCTTCTGAATAGCAGTAATACCCTGTGGATGGGCGGCAACAACATTCATGAAGTCAATGTCAGAGTAGTCAGCGGTGTAGGGCAGGACAAATTCGATGCCAACGCCCTTTTTAGAGAGAGCCTTACAGAGCTGATAGCATGCGACACCAAGG
>CAZJWS010000058.1:0-6664 GCA_964549985.1 uncultured Candidatus Saccharibacteria bacterium
GCTGGCGGTACCGAGTCTGACAACCTGGCTATCCACGGTATCATGCAACAGTATCCGGACGCCAACTGTGTGGTAAGCGCTATTGAGCACGATGCGGTACTAGAGCCAGCCAAACAGTATCAGCACAGGCTAGCACCGGTTAAGCCCGATGGTCGGGTTGACCTAGAAGTACTGGAGCAGCTGATTGACGACCAGACAGTGCTGGTGAGCATTATGTATGCCAATAACGAAATCGGCACAGTGCAACCTCTCCGCGACATCGCCAAACTCATCCAAAAAAAGCGAGCAGAGCGAGCTTCTAAACCCTCCACCCTCCACCCTCTACCCTTGTATTTCCATACCGATGCCTGCCAGGCCGCCAACTACCTGCCGCTGCTGGTAAATACTCTTGGTGTGGATTTGATGACACTCAATGGTGGTAAAATCTACGGCCCCAAGCAATCTGGCGTGCTTTTTCTGAATTCGCAGGTGCAGTTGCATCCGCAGGTATTGGGCGGCGGCCAGGAGCGCGGTTTGCGCTCGGGTACCGAGAATGTACCCACCTGCGTAGGGTTTGCGGCGGCGCTCCAAGAGACGGCAGCCATGCGAGATGATGAGTCGGCTCGCCTGCGCGAATTACAGAGTTATTTTGTTACAGAGCTTGAACATAAACTACCAGGGGTGGTTATAAACGGCAGCCGTGAATATCGCATGCCAAATAACGTGCATATCACCGTGCCGGGTGCAGACAACGAGCGCCTGATGATGGAGCTTGATGAGCGTGGAATTATGGTGGCAACCGGATCGGCCTGTAGTGCTTCATCTGATGAGCCCTCCCATGTGCTGAAGGCAATTGGTCTCTCTGACGAGAGTGCCCGAAGCAGCTTGCGAATTACCTTTGGCCGCCAAACCAACCGGGCGGCTGTGGGTAGACTTATTGACGTGCTTGTCAGCTTGCTTCAGTAAATATTTACCGCTTTCTATTCACCATTTACCGTACAGTACATGATCCATTTACTATTTTTCATGCAGCTCATGGTGAACTGATCACGGTTAACGTATGGTAAATGGTAAACCGTGAACGATAAATATAAGTACAACACCACCTGGTTGTAGAGTACGCCATCTAGGTGTACACTAGGCGTAAGCGTTATGTTCCACGCAAAAATTAAACATTGGTTCACGATAAAAAGATGCGCTTCAATCCTCGTACTCATGGGATTGATTACCTTAAAATTGACTGGCATCCTGTATGCGCAGAGCGTGACACAGGGCTATGGGGCCGATGTCGCCATGCAGCGCGGTATGATCGTGGGCCTCAAAGAGGGCGAGGCCGAAAAAGTCGAGCCGCTCAATGTTGATCAGATAGACCGCGTGCTAGGTGTGGTGGTCAATGCGAATGATTCGCCCATAACCCTATCCGGAGAACAAGAGAAAGTATTCGTAGCCACCGTGGGCCGTTATGATGTGCTAGTGAGCGACCAGGAGGGCGAAGTGAATGTTTCTGATTACGTGACGCTCTCTTCGTTGAGCGGCATCGGTATGCGCGCGACTTTTGAGCAAAGCGAGATTTTGGGCCGCGCCATTACTGGTTTTAACGGCAAAGACAGTGTCATCAGCACCAGTACGCTTAAAGATACTGATGGTAATGAACAAAAGGTTAATATTGGCCGGATTCAGGTAGATATTGCCGTCAGCAAAAATCCGCTGGCTAAGAGTGCCGCGGTGACACCTGAATGGCTGGGCAAGCTCGGCCAGGCGATTGCCGGCAAAAGTTTGAGCCCTGCCCGTGTCTATCTGAGTGCGGCGATCTTTATTATTGGCGCATTTATTGCCGGCGCTATCTTATATGCCGGTATCCGCAGCAGTATTATTGCGATCGGCCGCAATCCATTATCTAAGAAGAGTATCCTGAAGGGTCTGTTACAAGTGGTGTTTACAAGCTTAATTGTTTTCATTATTAGTGTATTTGGGGTATATTTATTGCTAAAGGCATAAGCAATTTATAAAGAGGTGGGAATAAACACACTATGAATATTTGGGGGTTGGGACTGGTCATAGGGGCGCTCGCAGCGTCTGCATTTGCGTTTTTATGGGTTGCTATCAAGTTGGGCAGCAATCCGCCTACGGCCAAAGCTAAATCTGGCACAGACCCCAAGACGGCACTAGGCGACGCCGCCGACCGCGACGCCGAGAGTATTTTTAACGACGAGTTTCGCGAGGAGCTGCGTAACCGCGGCCGCCTGCACTTTGAAAAGATCATCGGTGAGAACGCCATGTTCCTGCAGCAGGATCTGCGCCTGACAACCAGCCAGATCAACGAATACATGAAGCAAGAGATCACCAAGACCTTGCAAGAAGAGTTCACCAAGTACGAACAATCGATTGAGGACGCCAAGAAGCAGGCCATGGAGGCTATGCAAAAAACCCAAGTAGCTCTGGAAGAAGAGCGCCAGGTGCTGCGTGAGAAATTAAACCAAGAGGTTGATGCCCAGCGCGAACGCCTGATCAAGCGGTTCGAAGAGAACATGGGCGAAATCGTGAACCACTATGTACTCGATGCTATTGGCAACGAAATCGACCTGAGCGATCAGCTGGAATATATCATGGGCGAGCTCGAGGCCAACAAGGATGTAATGGTGGAGGACATCCGGAGTGGCGCCTAGGACTCAGCACGAGCCCAAAGTCTCGCATACGGTTCACCATGACCGTCAGGCTACCACGCACCGGCCAAGGCCCACCGAGCCTGTTGCGGCACCAGCGCAGCCGGTGGCTGCTGAGCCCGCTCCGGCCCCAGTGGAGGCTCTGGCTACCACCCCTGCCCGGGGGAGTGATTTTGTGCTGCCGCCTACCATTGTTTCCCGCGGCGATCTTGGCAAAACCATTCGTGAAATAGAAGCCATTAACGATTATTTTCATCAAGAGGGTTTACGCGGCCGCAAAGACCAGCCACTACCTACATTAAGCCTAGGCCTTGATAGTATGGCCAAAGTGAACGGACTTAACATGATTCATGCCGAAGACCGGGAGCGGCTGCATGGTTTTCTGAATCGTATCAA
This sequence comes from uncultured Candidatus Saccharibacteria bacterium, assembly GCA_964549985.1. Taxonomy (GTDB): domain Bacteria; phylum Patescibacteriota; class Saccharimonadia; order Saccharimonadales; family JACDBH01; genus CAZJWS01. The sequence goes on from CAZJWS010000058.1 coordinate 3,039, forward strand.
GTCAAAGTCGCCAACGGTTCATATGAGCTTCCCGTCCGAGGCGGGCGATGATTTCAAAGCCAAACTACTAGATTGGTTTCGTACCAACATACATCCGCACATATTACTGAATATCGGCTTGCAGCCGGAGTTGGCTGCGGGCTGCACGGTGCGTACCTCTAATAAATTTTTTGACTTCAGTTTTCGTGCCCGGTTTGAGAAGAGCAAAACCAAACTTATGACCGCCCTTGAGAAACTCGATGACAAAGCTCCGCCGCTGGCCGATGCCAACGCCACGGTTGACTATTCGTTGCAGGCGCAAGATGCTGATCCTGGGGCAGCTGCACCGGCTGGGGCGGTTGCCGCTACGGTCGCCACTGAACCAGTCGCTGCAACCACTGCCCAAACTCCGGCAACGACCGAAGCTCCTACAGCGGGAGGTACCGCATGAGTTCGCCTGGCGGTAACGAACTGCACTTCCAGAAGCTCATAGAGCAGGGCAACCCTGTTGGCGAGGTCATTGGTGTTAACCAGTACATCATTATGGTGAAGGGCCTGCAGCCGGCTAACGCGCATGCTATTGTCATGTTCGAAGACGGTACCAAGGGCTTTATCCACCACGTGCTTGATGATCATGTTTTGGTCCTTCACTTAGGTACCGAGCGCTTGCGCGTGGGTATGGTGGCAGTAGTGCAGCATGACAAACTTGTCACTAAGGTGGGCAAAGATTTTATTGGCCGCGTGGTGAATGTTATGGGCGAGCCGCTTGACGGCAAGGGTTCCATTGCGGTGGACGATGTCTGGCCCGTGTTTAATCCGGCGCCGCCGATCTTTGAGCGTGAGCTTCTGGACCTGCAGCTCGAGACGGGTGTGGTTTCGGTAGACGGCTTGTTCCCGATTGTGCGCGGTCAGCGTTTGGCGATTTTGGGTGATAACAAGACAGGCAAGACTGCCCTTGCAACCCAGATTGCCATCAATCAAAAGAGCACCGGTATTATCACCGTGTACGTCATGATTGGTAAGCGCCGTAGTGACATTGACGAGCTCATGACTCGCTTGAATGCCACGGACTCGCTCAAGAACACCATTGTGATTGTGTCCACTTTGTTTGAGTCACTCATTATGACCTATTTGGCGCCGTATGTTGGCTGTGCCATGGCCGAGTATCTTTGGCAATCATGCGACCAGGAAACACTGATTATTTATGATGACCTTACTTCTCACGCCCAGGCCTACCGTGAGGTTGCGTTGATGTCCAATACCAGCCCTGGCCGCGACTCATATCCTGGCGACATGTTCTACGCACACTCTAGTTTGCTTGAGCGCGCCGGCAAGCTGGCTCGCAACCACGCTACGCTGACCTGTTTGCCGCTAGTTCTGACGCCAAACAACGACATTACTGCTTACCTGCCTACTAACATCATGTCTATTACTGATGGTCAGTGGATTATGGACCTGCAAGTTTTCCTGAGCGGCAACCGCCCGGCGCTTTCGACTGGTTTGTCGGTGACGCGCGTCGGTGGCGTCGGTCAGAACAAGCGTCAAAAGGGCCATACAGTAGCCGCCATGAAAGCCCTGGCCACCTATCGCCAGGCTGAAGAGTTTGCTCACTTTGGTTCCGAGTTAGCCCTGAGTGCGCATAAAGATCTGGCTCGTGGCAAGAGTATTCTGGAGGTCTTTATGCAGCAGCCAACAGTCACCTACAACTTCATGGAACAGCAGCTGATGTTTGACATTGTGCTAAATATGGATGATACCGCACTGCTTGATGTGAAGAAGATGAAAGAACTGGTGCGTGATGCGGCCAAGCAGGTGACTGATGACAAGCCCGAGACATTTGATAAGGTCAAAGAGCAACTTCAGCAGAACAGCATGTTAGCCGACGTTAAGGCACCCGCTGCGGCGGCCGGCCCAACCGAGCTCTCGAGCGAAGGTGCTGCGGCCGAGGCAGGCAAGGACGAAGCCAAGGATAAAAAAGACGAAGACAAGAAAGAAGACAAGGACAAGCAGGAAGACAAAAAGGACGAGTCTAGTAAAGACGAAGAAGAAGCCAAAAAAGCCCTGGAAGAGGCCAAGCACAAGCCGGCCGATGACGCCAAAGCCGACAAAGACACCATCGCCGTCGACAAAGAGGGTACCGTGACAGAAGTTAAATCAGAAGAAAAGAAAGAAGAGGTTAAGGCGTAATGCGTAGACCTCAGGAAATCCAAAAAGATGTCGATACCATGATGACCATGGTGAACCTCACTTCGGTGTTTGAGAGTCTTGCCAGCATGCGTATCAGCCAGATCAAGGGCAAGGTACAGCAAAGCCAGGTGTTCTTTGGTGAGCTGTGGCATATCTATAAGCAGATTCGCCTGGATACGGTGTTTAGATTCGGCCGCCAGGAGTACAAGAAGGCAGATAAGAAAGAGCTGCGCATCCTCATTACTGCCGAGGGCGGATTTTCAGGTGATATTGACCAGCGCTTGATTCGCCTGGCCCTTGAGGGGTATGACAAAAACCAGTGCGATATCATCATCGTCGGGCACCATGGTGCCGTGCAGCTGGCCCAGCAGGGCATAGATTTTAAGAAGTATTTCAAGCTGCCCAAGCAGGACGAAGACATCAATGTCGAGCCGATTTCAGAAGAGGCAAAACTATACGAGAATACCATTGTGTACTATCAGAGCTACCAGTCGCTCAGCGTGCAGAATGTTAAGAAAATGAATGTCAGCAAGGCGCTGCAAGAGCAGGGCGAGGCTTCCGAGGACCAGATTCTGAATGACGAAATCATCAATGAACAAACCCATATTTTCGAGCCCAGTACCTACGAAGTGCTGGAGCATCTGGAGTACTTTATGACCAGCATTATCATTGCGCAGGTGATTATGGAATCCAAGCTGGCTCAGTACGCATCACGTTTCAAGGCTATGACTGCGGCGCATGAACGTGCCGACGAGACGCTGGGCGAATACAAGATGGCTTACAACCGCAGCAAGCGTGCTATCAAAGACACGCGCCTGAAAGAAATTGTGGTTGGTATGCGCAAGGTTAAAGAAGGCCGCGAGGCCAAAGCAAAGGCAATGATAGCGTAATGGCAGATTCCACGAACTTGAGCAAAGGCGTAGTACGTATCATCCAGGACCTGGTAATCCAGGTTGAGTTTGACGAAGACTTTCCAATGATCGGCGAAATCCTCATCGTAGAGGAATCCGAAAAGAAGGCTCCGCTGCTGGTAGATAACATCAAGAACGACGGCACGGTAGTGTGCCTCAATATCATGTCCGACCGTACTATCAAAAAAGGTCATGTTGCTGCACGGACCGGCCATGGTATCGAAGTGCCTACGGGCGAGAAAATCATCGGCCGCGTCCTGGACTTTATGGGCAATCCGCTGGACGGTGGCGAGCCGGTACCGCAGAACGTGCCGCACAAAGATATTTTCCGGGTAGAAAACAAGTCCACCAAGTTCGAGGCATTAAAGCCGGAGATCCTGGAGACCGGTATCAAAGTGCTCGATTTCTTCACGCCATTCGTCAAGGGCCGCAAAATTGGTGTTATTGGTGGTGCTGGTGTGGGCAAGACGGTGCTTACCACGGAGATTATTCACAATGTGGCCAAAAACTCCGGTGTCTTGTAGTTCTTTGCCGGTGTAGGCGAGCGCA
>CAZJWS010000058.1:6676-7764 GCA_964549985.1 uncultured Candidatus Saccharibacteria bacterium
GTTCGAGACGCTGCGTGATTCTGATCTGCTGGAATCCACCGGTATGTTCTTTGGGCAGATGAACGAAAACCCAGTTCAGCGCGCCCTGATTGCTATCTCGGCTACCGCTGCGCTGGAGTACTTCCGCGACGAGCTGAAAAAGGACGTGCTGTTCTTTGCCGACAATATGTACCGCTACGTCCAGGCCCGCAACGAGCTGTCTACCATCATGGAGCAGATCCCGGCCGAGGGTGGTTACGAAGCCACTATCTTCTCGGATATCAAGACTTTGCAAGACCGCCTGAGCTCCAACGAAAACGGTTCTATCACCGCCGTGCAGACTATCTATGTGCCGGCCGACGACCTTTCTGACCCGGCGGTGCAGATGATTCAGCACGAGCTGGATAGTATTCTGGTGCTCAGCCGTAAGGTGGCAGAGCAGGGTATCCGCCCGTCGGTTGACTTGACCAAAACGAGCTCATCTATGCTGACCACTGACATCGTCGGCGAGCGCCACTACTTGCTCAGTGTGCAGGTGCAGGCAGTGCTGCAGAAATACGAATCGCTCAAGGGCATTATCGCCATCATCGGTGAAAACGAACTTTCACCAGAAGACCGGGCTGACTTTGCCAAGGCCAAAGCACTGGTGCAGTTCTTTACCCAGAAGATGTTCGTGACCGAAAAGATGCTTGGTGTGCCTGGCGAATATGTTAAGCGTGAAGATATGTTGAATGGTGTCGAAGAAATCTTAGTAGGCGGCGGGCATTAATGGCTAAAAAGCCAGACAAACCAAAAGTAGAAGAGCTCAAGGATGATAAGGGCAAGCCGCTGATGCGGGTAAAGGTCTACAGCCCGTTCAAGAGCTACTTTGATGAACCCGCCTACAGCGTGAGCGCCGAGAACCACACCGGGCCATTTGATATCCTGCCCCGCCACCACAACTTTATGACGCTGGTCTCTGCCTGCGAGCTCAAGATTGTGGCACCCACCGGTGACAAAACCATTCGTATCAACCGTGCGCTGATGCATGTCAAAGCTGATACGGTCATTGTGTTTCTGGATGTCTAGTCAGAGACAATAAAGATTGTGGTTACCTTGAATTCAAGGTA
>CAZJWS010000059.1:0-394 GCA_964549985.1 uncultured Candidatus Saccharibacteria bacterium
CCCAGCCGCGTAACGACAAGCCAGACCGCAAGCGGCCGCTGATCATCATTGGAAGCATACTGTTTGTACTTGCTGCCGCGGCAGGAGTGTACTTTGGCTTCTTTTATAACAAAGGCGGCGATCAGCCCAGTACCCCGGCTACGTCCGAGCAGGCCGAAGCCGAACAAGAAGCAATTACACATGTACGCATGTTAGCCACCGGCGACTGGATTGCGCATGATGCGATCAATCAAGAAGCAAAGCAGGATGACGGCAGCTACGATTACGCCCCAATGCTGTCGATGTTCAAGGATCAGTTCGGTGCCAGCGACGTAAACTTCTGCAACCAGGCGACTCCGGCTGGCGGCGAGACCTTCGGTGTTACCGGCTACCCGGTCTTTAACGCGCCGTTTGC
>CAZJWS010000059.1:404-5385 GCA_964549985.1 uncultured Candidatus Saccharibacteria bacterium
GGCGTGGGATGCAACGTCATCAACACCGGCACCAATCACACCAACGACAAAGGTCAGCGGGTGATAGACGCCAATCTGGACGAGTGGGACAAGCAAAACGTCCTGGCCGTGGCCGGAGCAGGGCGCGACATGGAGGAAATGAACAAAGTCCGTTACTTCGAGGCCAAAGGTGTCAAGTTTGCCTTTGTTAGCTACAGCACATACTCCAACTTGCCCAATCCGAACCCATACAGCCTAACGCGCTTTAACGAGCCGCTGGTGACCACGCAGATGTCCGAAGCCCGCGCCAATGCTGATGTGGTGATTGTTAGCATGCGCTGGGGCACCGAATATTCTGACGAGGTCAATGCCGCCCAAAAAGAGCAGGCACAGAAGCTGGCCGGCCTGGGCGCAGATATTGTGCTGGGTCACGGCACGCACACCCTGCAGCCCGTAGATAAGCTAGAGGGCCTGGACGGCCGCCAAACCATCGTGTGGTACGGATTAGGCAACTTCTTGAACGCACAGCTCGAAACTGGCGGTCTGACCGGCTGTGTGGCTGATCTACAGATCGAAGTCGCCACCAAAAAGGTAACCAGCAATATGTGCCTGCCGTTCTACCAACACTACGAATGGACACCAGAAGAAAAAGCGGCCGAGAAGCTACTCGCCCGCCACAACTTCCGCATCATGCCGCTGTATAACGCCGCCGATTGGATGGCCAAATCCCAAATAGGCACCACGGTAGAAGAACAAATGCAGCGCGTTACCGCGGCCGTGAATACATTGACAGAAGTCCCCGTCCAAAACGCGAGCGATTTATAGACTATTTCTTGATAAATTCGCCCAACAACTGATCATCCAAGGGTCTTGGGGTATGAGGATTGCCAGCTGCATTCAGTTCGACTTCAGCTATGGCACCACGGATACGAGAGAGGCTTTGGGCTGCAACTGTTGAGATCTGTTCGGTGCTAAGTTCTGTAGGTTTGTAATTATTGATCTCGTTCTTGTAGCTACCGCTTAGAGACCCATCCATACCAGCTGTAATTATGGCGCCTTCATCACTTACTCTTCCTGGATTATACCGAGTGGTTGTAATTTCCTTTCTGACTTCTGTCCCATCCTGACTGCGTGCAAAAGCCGCAGAACTTAGAGCTTCTTGCATCAGGGTCCGGTTGGTTCTGAAGCTCCGTAGACTTGCACTCTCAGTACCATCACTCCTACGAGAAAAAGAAAAATCACGCTCCTCATACGGCTCATTCGCCTGTAGCATAACAGAACTTCTGCTTAGCTCGAGCTTTGTTGCTCTTTTTGCGAGCTTTTCACCAATACGGTTAATCTGGGCGGCAATTTGCTCGGAAGTTTTACCACTCTTAGCTTCAGATTGAACTGATTCTGAAGGGTTTACGGGTTGTGTTGTAGGTAGTTCGCTCATGGTTTTATGCTTGTTAGTTTTTGTTTGGTACTTAACGAAAACATAATAGCACACCTATGATTATTTGTCAACTATATTTACAAATAATCAGGGGCGGCAGGGAGGCCGAAGAATTCTTCTAGGGTTTGGATGCCTTGCTTGTGCATTTCATTAGACAAATCCTTGCCCACGTAACGCAGGTGCCAAGGTTCGTAGGTGTAGCCGGTGACATCGGTCTTGCCCTCTGGGTAGCGCAGGATAAATCCGTACTCATGTGCATGTGCGGCTACCCATTTACCCGTCTCAGTAGCGCCAAAGGCTTGCTCAAGTTTGCATCCGGTCCTAGTGCAGACATCAAAGGCAAGGCCGGTCTGGTGCTCTGAGTAGCCGGGGCGGGCGGACTGGGTATCGGCCGAAGCTTGGCCCATGGAGTTGACGTAGCCGCCATACAAGCTGACCTGATAGTTGTAGCTGCGGAAGCCGCTGCTAAACATCAAGCTGTGTCCGGCTGCGGTAGCGCCGTCAAAGAGCTCCTTGATAGCCGGAGCGACATCGGCGCGAATGCGCATAGATTCATTGCCGGGCACGCGCAGAGGCACGTTGGGGAACATAAGGTTAGCCGGAGTGAAGTTCTTGGGATTGAGGGGGCGGGTCTTATTCACGACCACCCAGATACTAGCCGGGTCGTCCAGGGAGTGCTGGGTTTTGTTGAACTGGGTTTGTTCCGGGGGGCTAGCGGGCTGTTCCTGGATGGGGCTGGTTTGGGTTGGGGGTGGCGTGGACGCAGGCTCATTGCCGAATACATCGTGAAATTTGAGCCAGCCAAAGAAGAAGGCGGCAGCGAGCAGGACAAGGCCGAGGATAAACACGAATCGTTTTGAGTTCATTACTTGTATTTTACCTTGATTTATGGGAAGATCATATGTTTTATCTGTTAAAATGAAAGGTAACTATGAGTATAACAAAAATCATGCCTACTAAATTGCTCTGGATGGATTTGGAGTTTACTGGTTTTGAGTATGGCAAAGACGTCATTTTGGAAGTATCGGTAGAAGTGACGGATTTTGACTTTAAGACCCTTGGCTCATACGAGGCGCGGATCAAGAACAATCCCAAGGTGCTGGTGGAGCGTATGCGCCTGAACACTTTTTGGCAGGATCACCCAGAAAACCGCGATAACTTCTTGCACCACAACGATGAGGGCAAGCCTGCGGGCGAAGTTGAGGAGGAGCTCATAGTTTTTGTAGAAGAGCATTTTGGCTCGGAGCCGGCAATACTGGCGGGCAACTCGATTCATTCGGACCGCGCCATTATACGGGCGTGTTGGCCGGCACTGGATCTGCGGCTGCACTACCGTATGCTGGATGTCACCAGCTGGAAAACGGTCATGCAGGGCAAATTTGGTATTGAGTACGAAAAGCAAAACAGCCACCGTGCCTACGACGATATCCAGGAATCCATCGCAGAACTACAATACTATCTAGACTGGCTACAGAAACCACGGGATTAAAAAGAGCCGCTTGGGATGCAGCTCTTTTGTATATGCACAGGGGCACTAGACAGTGCTTATGCGGTCGCGGCGGTTGCCGTAGATGATACCCATGATGACCAAGGCAATCACGATGACTGGAATCCAGTAGTACCAGCACAGGCCAAGGACCTTGCTGCAACTTGTTGATGCGGTTCCGTCTTCCTGGGTATTAGTAGTAGAGCCGAGTGCGCCGCTGCGGGCATTACTCATGTCTTCTTCAATCTGAGCGTCAGTGTTGGCGGCTGCGTCCTGGGTGGTTTCGGCGGCCAGGACTTCGCCGTTAGAATCGGTGCTCGTAACGACAATAGTTTTCTTCTTGGTGGTTGTACCGGCTGTGTTGGCGCCTGTAGCACCTGAATCGTTGGTGTTCGTGTTGCTGGATGGGGTGTTGGTAGATACCCCTGCAACCGCAGCTGTGACGGTAAACGGCTGGTTGGCCGGAGTCGAGGCATTACCACTTGCATCGGTACTACTGGCAACGGCGGTGTAGCTACCGGGCGTGAGTGGGCCGGTGACTGTTGCGCTCCAGGTGCCATCAGGGTTCACCATAGCGGCATGATCGACGCTGTCAACAGTCAAGATAACTGGTGCGCCTGGATCAGTAGTGGTACCAGTGAAGGTCGGGCTGGTGTTAGTAGTGGATAGTAGCGAGTTGATGGTCAAGACAGGTGCAGTGGAGTCATAGGTTACCACAAAAGGCGCACCGTAAGCCGAGCAGCTGCCAGCTGCATCGCAGGCGCTGAAGCTGAAGTAGTGGATGCCATCGCCCTGAGTGAAGTTGTCTTTGTAGATGCCTAACGTTGGTGAATAGCCGGCCAAATCAGTTGGATTCCAAGGGCTGCCAGCCTTGAATGGTGAGCCGGGAATGTCATTCCAGTACCTTAGCTGGTAGCGGATCGTATCAGTTGATGAGCCGAGCGTAAAGGTAAAGTACTGCGAGTTGGTAGTGCCACCATTAGGTACGTTAGCGCCATTACTATCCTGCGACAGGCTGGCGGTTGGCACATCTGGTGCCACCATGTCGATGGTCATCTTCCAGGTGCTGGTCCAGACACTCTTGTTACCGGCTGCATCAACGGCGCGGACCTGCCAGTACCAGGTACCGTTGGCGCCCGATGACCAAGCGCGTGATTCGGTGGGCTGATTATGGCTGGCATCGCCAGACCATACGCCTACATTGAGGGCACCATTTGAGTCAGTAGAGTTGCTCTGCGAGAACTGAACCTCGTAGCTTACTGCGTCCACTACGTCAGTCCAATCGAACCAGAAGTTGTTGAAGTTCTGTGCACTATTGTTGCCGGGGCTCAGTAGGATCGGTACATCCGGGGCGGTGTTGTCGATCAGGGTGGATTTAAACAACGGGGTAGTATTGTGGGCTGAGATATCCCGGGCGCTGACCAGTACACAGTATGGTCCGTTGAGGCTGCTGGTATCAAAACTAGCGCTGTAGGTGTTGCCGCTTGGTGTACCGATGGCGGTAAGCAAGGCTGGCAGATTATTCTTGCAGACACCGCCGGTAGCTGGCTCGGCCAGCCAGAAGGTTACCTTGTCTATGCTGTAGTTATCAGTTGCATCAACCGAAACACTCAAGGTACTGGACACAAGGGCTGGCACCACAAAGTTGCTGACCGTTGGCTCTTGGTCATCGATGTCAAAGCTGCGGCTGGTTTTGGTGGTGTTGCCGTTTGCTGTGTTGTATACCTTGGCCGAGGCAGTGTACGTGCCGGCCGTCAGTGGTGACCAGTTGCCGGCGGCGTTAATGTCACAAATGACATAGTTGCCGGCTTCACGCAGGTCACAGGCGGCGCGGTTGACGGTGTAAGTGGTGCTGCCAATCTTGAAATCGACCCGGTTGAACGAATTGTTGGCGTCCTGCGCGCGGATCCGCACAATCGCGGTATCGCCAGGGCGGAAAATGTGGCGCGAATCGTTAGGGGTTACAAAGTCGAAGGTGGGATTAGCTAATACGTATAGCGTGGCTGGCCCATTGCTGACAGGGTACCAGATACCACCGGCATTGAATTCAGCGGTCACGCTGTAGGTCCCGGCGGGCAAAG
>CAZJWS010000059.1:5395-7751 GCA_964549985.1 uncultured Candidatus Saccharibacteria bacterium
ACACGGTACTGCTTTTCACCACCGGCGTTAGGCCACTGGCCAGTCTGCAGGTGTTCGTACCCCGCAACGTTATTGACTGTTGTTGGGCCGCTAAAGGTAAATCGTACTGCTGATGTCTGGCTAGGTACGCGAACCTGGGCTGCTACATCGCTGGCATTGTTCTCGCGGGTGTACTTAGGTGATGTGATGAAGGTTGAGGCGGATGGGGCAGGGACATACTCAAAATCGTAGGTAGTGATGGCGCTGGCGGTACGATAGACAACTTTGTCCAGGTAGCCGTCCAGGCCGGTATCGCTGGCACTGGTGTCGCCTGCATTGATGGCAAAGGCGCGGATAGTCGAACCGCTGCTTAGGCTCTCCATGGCTGCCGGTGAAGCCGGGCAGGCATGTGGCGAACTGCCACTTGTTGTGACGGGATAAGCTTGAGCAGGGTCAAATACCACAGTGGTCCAGCTAGAGGTTGAACCGCTGGTTGGAATTACGTTGTAACGGCAGTCGTAGAATTTGGTAGCCGATGAGCTGCCAAAGTTGGCGTAGACATTCAGATAGAATTGGTTGGCATCGGTCGCATCGCCGCCAGCACCAATCCTAAAATCATAGCTGAACTTCCTAACACCAGTGATATCTTCCAGGGCAAAATATTCGGCAACAAATTTGTTGCTTGGGGTGGCACCGATGGGCTTCACGTACAGGCTGCTGCCCCCAATACTGGCCTGAGCGGTTGAGAATTCAAACGGTGTAGAGGTGCTGGCATCGCGGTTGAACATCCAGCCTGGCTGGTTCTCGCCAGCGGCGGTATTGCCGGTGACTACCTCTGTTAGAGATGGGGGAGGTAGCAGGCTCTCGTAGGTTGGCCAACTAGGATTTCCCTGACTAAAATTAGTATTCACAACCGTTTTGGTACCGTTCTCGTCGGTGACACGAATGGTGGCCTTAACTGGTGTAGTCGTAGTATCCCATGCGGCTGGTGCGGGATCCCAATACAGAGCATCGCTAGCCTCCGTAAAGCTACCTTCTTCTATGACGAAAGGTGCTGTCAATTGCTGCGAGGTGGTGGCACCGCTTATGATGTCGAACACGCCCTGATTGCCATGCTTGGTAACAGTTGAGCCATCGGCACGCTCCAGCTCAACTTCTACGGCCGTAACGGTACCGAAATTCTTAGCATTAAAACCAACGCTTATGCCTTTGTAGGTAGGCTCATCAACCGTATTGAAGTTTTCTGCATTGAGCTCCGGAGTGACAGGAGTTGGTTCAAAGTTATATATTGTACCGTTAAAGTTCAGCTTGTCCACGAGTGAGACTGTGTCTGGGTTGTAGGAGCCAAGGTTCAGGCCAAAGCCACGGATACGGGCATCCGCGTAAGTTGCATCGGCAACCACTTGGGCAAGGGTAAAGTTGGTTGCGTAGCCTCCAGCGCCGCTGCTATCCGCAGTACCATCAGTAAAAGCGCCAAAATTATTGGTTGGCCAGAACTTGCCAGTCATAAGATCCCACGAGCTCCAGGCGTCAGGAGTGTTGCCGCCATTGTAGTAAGTTTCATACACAAGCGTTGTATCTACGCTACCGTTGTTATCAAGGTCGGTGTAGAGCTGGAAGGAGGCATTACGTGTAGTGTGATTGGTCTTGGTGTCGTAGCTTAGTTCAGAGATTGCACTGAGCGCAACATCATAGGTGGTGGTGTTGATATACTGAGCCTTATCCTGGCCCAGTGTCGAACCTGTACGTAGTGACAGAGCACCGCTACCGAGTGGTGCACCACTATCGTGGACAAAATCAACGTAGCCGTCAGAACGGGTATCTCCGGTTGTCCACCCTGGAGTCGATGCATAGACTACCTGGGTAGTTGCAGCGAACACCCGCTGGGTTAATACAAATGGCAGAGCTATCCCCATGCTATTAAATAACAGAACCAAGCTCGTGCTGTAGCTTGCTAATTTTTGCGACCAACCACCAGGCCGCTTCTGGTAATAACGGTATTTCTTCACCAAAGACTCCTCCTACATTTGTCCCTTTATAGCTTTAGTATACCCCTTTTTCCAACTTGTCAAAATGCCTATGCTTCAAGGTGTTATATAATGTACGAAATGGATCACAAAACAGTCGAAGAATATATCTTATCAATGGCCAATGCCAAGCTGGAGTACCCATTTGGCGAAGAAGTCGCCGTCTATAAGGTCAACGATAAAATGTTTGCCCTTATTCAAGAGAAGTCGAACCCAATCCGTCTCAGCCTCAAGTGCGACCCGCAGCTGGCCAAACTCCTGCGCGAAAAGTACGAGACGGTTATGGAAGGCTACCACCTGAACAAAAAGCACTGGAACACCTTGCTGCTCACCGGGCAGTTGCCGTGGGA
>CAZJWS010000060.1:0-746 GCA_964549985.1 uncultured Candidatus Saccharibacteria bacterium
GGTGAATGCCTTTGCTCAGGATTGGTACCACTACAACGTCAGGCGCCAACTGGGCGCCGGATTCGGCATCGACATGAGGCTTGCCGCCTTCAGAACGAAGGTAGGTATTGCTGGCTTTGTCGTAAGTAAAGACGACATTATAGAGTGCGCTGGAAATCTTGAGGTTGATAGTGCTGGCGGTGGGTGCTTCGGCTGGTGCGGCAACTTTGCGGGGCAAGCTGGCTACTTCACTTGGAGTGAAGCCGCGCTTGGTAAACAGGTCCAACATTTGTGCGCCGGTGGTATAGAGGTTGTGCGGTGCATAACGGTTGCTGACCCGGCGGAAATAGCCGCTGGTATTATCCATATCCTGCAGGCCCATGGTGCGGATATCCTGCAAAGCTTCGGGCGAGCCGCCGGCATGGACGATAGCTTTGGTGTACGGCCGAAACCAGTCAATATAATACGGCCGCAAGCTGCGGACAGGACCAATATTGGCTGGCGTATTGTCGTGGAATACTACGTTAAACCGGGTGATGCCGCCTTCGGCCACGGCTTCGGACACAATGTCGGCATCTTTGAGACCGGATTGTGGGCGGGCATCAGGGCTGTTCTCTACCTGGACGGCATAGGCAGTTTTCTTAATCTCGCTAAGGGCTACTTCGCGGCCGCTGACTTGTGACGGGCCGGTGGTGGGCTCGGGCTCTGGTTCGGGTTCGACGACTGGTGGTGCATAGGTAACAGGTTCGGGTGTGCCACGGATAATA
>CAZJWS010000060.1:756-4003 GCA_964549985.1 uncultured Candidatus Saccharibacteria bacterium
GTACACGCAAAAACCGGTGCCAATCAGCAGCCCGGCCATGGCGCCCAGGGTGATTCCCCACTGGATGCGGTTGTGCGGCTTAGGCAGACGAAACTTGAATTTGAACGGCCTTTTCTTGGGCGGTTCGGGTGCGGCTTGCTTGTCCGAAACGGGCGGTAGTTCGGCACTGCGCGGTGTGGGCCTGGCGGTGGCTTCTGAGGTGCGTGGTTCTACGCGCACAGAGCTGGCACGAGATGTGGTGGCAAGACTCGAGAGAGGCCTACCGGCGCGAGGGCGTCGAACAAATTCATCCATTTGGAAACATTCTAACATAAGCATCATGGCCAGTTACAGCTCAGTTAGGCAAAAGAAGCATAAGTTTGTATATTTCACGTGAAAATGTTATAATAAGCATAACCATGGAAAAGTTAAAAGGAATCTTAGGATTATCAGCAGCGGCCACAGCGTTTATCCTTGCCAGCTGTGGTGAGAGTAAATATTCAGTTGATATTTCTGAGCCAGCCAGAATAACAGGTTTAGAAGATAAGCCAGCTTGGCAAATGCCGGTCTCTGCCGATGGTAATACGAGTATACTTGTTCCCGCGGAGTTTGCGATGACCGTTCGTCAGTGTAACGATGGTGAGTTCGTTGAAACAGATGAGAATGAATGTTCAACCACAAGAGTCATAATTGACAAAGATGAGTTTGAGGGATTAGAAAGAGACGACATTGTTCGCATGGAGAACGACGAAGTCATCGTACTACAGGATTAATTATGGAAATTACCTCTGCATTTCTCACAAGCTCTGATATTGGCCAACTCCACATGGTTCGATTTGAACCTGAGGACGCTCCAGCCGATGAGCTCATGGTGGTGTTTAATAGCATAAATGGCCGAAGTACTACTATTGATGGCTTTGCAGTACCCTTGCTTATGGCCCAATATACCGGCCTTACCGTTGATTACATTGAGCGCCCAAACACGGGCTTGAGCGAAGGATTGAGTGCCCCACTGACGGATGAATTCAAAAAGTACGGTTTTCTTGCAGTACGTGAAGCGGTGGCAGAGGCTCAGCTTCAGGACCCTAAGTTTAAGCAAGCCAAAACCCTTCATGTTGGCGGATTTTCGATTGGCGGCTACGAGGCGGTGCTGTACGGCGATGTAGTTCAGGATAGGTTAGGTTCAATGAAGCTGGTCTGTGCACCAGGGTCTTGTTTTGCGAATCAGGCCTTTGGGACAGGCCGATACTTTGTATACAAGGGTGCCGAAACTATAGCTGATACATGCAAGCTTAAGCAAAGTGTTGGGGAGATCCACGCTGGCCAGCAAGCAGCGCTGGATGCTTACAATAAAATGTACAAGCACCCAGAACCACCACCTCTTACCCGTAGCCAGGGACTTGCCGAATTGCGCGAATCCGCCCTGCCAGCCAAGGGCCTCTCGCTCAAGCTTTTGCCGCGTATGCTAGCCAATGCTGCCACCGCCGGACGCAAACTTGAGCTGAGGGCCAGCTATTCCCCAATGCGTGTTCTGACAGATCCTCTAACCGTACCCCATATGAATAAAATGTTGGATCAATTTGATAAAGAGTACGCAGGGCAAGATTCAGTAACCTACGGATTTTTGCAGCGAAACGGTATGAAATGGTGGCATAACCTTGCCACCAAACCAGAAGTACTCGAGATGCTGCTCAAAACGCCAATAAGTGGATTACGTCAGCGTCTCCGCTATTTTAGATAGCGTATATCTGTTAAAATCTGTAGATATGTACTCCCCTGAACTTATCGACCGTTTAATTGGCATGCTTGCGCCTAACGGCTATACGCCGCGGGCCGAGAGCGAGGCCAAGTACGAGCCGCGCACCTTGCCCGACAAAGCCGAAGTCATGCGTGTACCACCCAGCCCGACGGGCTTTGTGCACATTGGCACCATTTATGCCGGGCTGGTTAACGAACGCATTGCGCACCAGTCCAATGGCGTGTTTATCCTGCGAATCGAAGATACCGATAAGAAGCGCGAGGTCGAAGGCTCGACTGATAAGATTATCAAGGCATTTGCCGACTTTGACCTGCGCTACGATGAAGGTCCGGACAAGCGCGGACACTATGGACCGTATTTTCAGAGCGAACGCGGCAAGATTTACTTAGGTTATGCCATTGACCTGCTGCAAAAAGGCCGGGCGTATCCCTGCTTTGCTACACCCGAAGAGCTGGCCGCTGCTGTCAAAGACCAGCAGGCCAAAAAAGTCCGCCCGGGCTACTACGGCGAATGGGCGCTGTGGCGCAACAAGTCAGAGGACGAAATCAACAAAGCGTTGGATGCAGGCAGGCCATTCGTGCTGCGCTTCCGTTCCAAAGGCTCACATGATAAGCGTATTACCTATACCGATGTCTTCAAGGGCAAGATGGAAGTGCCACAGAATGATCTGGATGTGCCGCTGATCAAGTCCGACGAGTCGCGTCTGCCTACCTATCACCTGGCCCACGTGATTGATGATTATCTGATGCGTATTACCAAAGTTTTTCGCTCGGACGAGTGGCTGCCATCTACGGCGCTGCATATTGAACTGTCGGAGGCATTGGGTCACGAACCATTTACTTACGGACACTTTGCGCCGATTTCTATTATGGACAAAAACGGCGGCGGCAAGCGCAAGCTGAGCAAGCGTAAGGATGATGAAGCCGATGTGGAGTTTTGGCTGACCGCTGGCTACCCCGTCGAGGGTATCAGGGCGTATCTGCTCGGTCTGGCCAACTCCAACTTCGAGGACTGGTACCGCGCGCATCCGGGTGAGCTGCTCGAGCATTTCCCTGTTTCATTAGAAAAGCTGGCTGCCAGCCGCGCACCGCTACTCGACATGCAAAAGCTGGAGGATTACTGCAAAGATTTTATAGCCTCCCTGCCTCAGAACGAGTTTGAGCGCCGGCTGCTGGACTTTGCCGATAAAGCCCGCTGGACCCGGTTTGTTGACGAAGTTCGCAGTGACATTACCTACAGCAACAAAGTCTTTGCTATTGAGCGCTCTGGTGAAAAGCCCCGCAAAGATATGAGCCGCTGGTCACAGGCCGGCGAACAATACGCCTATTTCTTTGACAGCCTGTTCGAAGATGATTTTAAGAGCCAGGGCCGCGAAGAGTTCCTAGACGATCTGGACAAAGCGACTATCTTTGGTGCGGCGCAGGCATTCCTGCAAACCTATGACCCGGCCGATGACCAAACCGTCTGGTTTGACAAGCTCAAAGCTGCAGCTGGTGACACTGGCTTTGC
>CAZJWS010000060.1:4013-7733 GCA_964549985.1 uncultured Candidatus Saccharibacteria bacterium
CACTTCACCATTTGAAAATGTTCCAATCGGAAATGGACAACAAAGATTTCAAGGCAAACCCAGACAAGTATAAAGGCAACGTGGCCGACTTTGCGCGAATAATTCGAGTATTACTGACTGGCAAAAACCGTACTCCCGATCTCTGGACAATCATGCAGGTGATGGGTCCAGAACGGGTACGCAAACGCCTGAGCGTGGCTTGATCTTTAATTCAACGATTTAATACCGCTGTAGTAGCGATAAGGATGAGGACGTAGGCGGTCCAGACAGAATAAACTCCAACCAGCTTGCCGGCTCTTTGGTCAATCCGGTAGAACTCGTAGAGCATCCAGCCCACGCACACATTGAGCAATACTATAACTATGAGGCTGGCCCAAAGAGCCATGAGCCCAAAAGTAATTACCGACCAAAAGCAGTTTAGAATGAGCTGCAGCGTAAATGCCATGTAGGCGCGGTGCTTTGATTCATCTGTCTTAGTGCTAACAATAAGAAACAAACTGACACTGAGTATGACCAGTGCGATCATCCGGCAAATGATCAGAGGACCTACTGGCAGCAGGAATGACGGCTTGCTCAGGTCTGCATACCAGTTATCGATACGTTCCGAAAAGAAAATATAGCCTACAAATCCTGACAAATAGGTTATGAACAGGCAGCCTGCCAACTCGAATGCTTTGGACAGGCTCTCTGTATTAAGACTTTTTGCTGGGAATTTCATCAGTGACCGGAGTGTAGTTATTTAAATCTTTACCAACAGCATGGTACGTCACCGTCACCAACACAATCAGTGAAATATGCTACACATTGCGGCTTGATATCTTAAAATCAAGCACCGCCCAGCTAGACTTCGAATTTTTGGATGTGATCGCTGAGCTTCTCGAGGAATTCTTTGGCTTGCTTGGGCGACATCGCTACCCGGCTTACGACATGCTGGTGGTTACCGCCAGGGACTCCTTGGGCAAAGCCGAGAACCACAAAGTTTTCGTTGCTGCTTATCAGATAGCCGTCCACGGCCAGTACGGGGGATTTTTCTGGGTTTACGTTGAAGTTGATTGTGGCGTCGTCTTGATCTTTGGGCATGTCAATTCTCCTTACCTACCTATTATAACCCGGCCCGGCTAAGTTGAGCCTACTGGTTATCGATAATAGTCATAGTCAGGGCCGCCTTGGCAGCATCTTGCTTACTGCCCTCGATAGTAAAGACATTGTCATAGTCACGGTCAAAGAACGGACCGTTTATCAAGCGGGTTGTGACCAAGGTTTGTTCGTTAGAGCCGTCGAAATCAATGATGTAGGATTGTTGATTATAGACATACTGGTAGCGGTTGCCGTCCATCCACTGGACCTTGTCTGTCAGTGCAAGATCCTGGCCAAGCTTCAGACGGTACTGGTGTATCTGCTCAAGATCAAGGGTGATAATATTACTACCACTTTGCACGCCGATAAACTGTGTATTGGCCGAGAAGCTGGCGAAACGCGGATTTTCCAGGCGCAAGATAGCCGTGACGGTCAGCGGAGACTTAACTTCTTGCTTGAGTGCTGACAGCGGGTTCCGATACACAAACGTCATATTATCTACGCTGCTCCCCGCAACGTAATACCACTGGTCTTTGTACCTAGAGATGTCCAATACATAATTGTCGGATTGCGAGGCAGTCTTGAGGTTATAGATTTTGTCGCCCTCTAGGATTTTAAAATCAGTCTTGCCGGTCTCGGCACCTTCCCGGGTGACGAAGAGTACAATGTCGTCCCCATATGTTTTGTACTTGATAACACCAGAGAGCAGCGGGGCCGAAATAGTACGGTTTTTTGTGTCGGCACTGCGGAGTACACCGGGAACACTCTCTTGGTAATAGACCTGGTCGGGACGCTTGTTCTTGAGCGAGACCTCTACCGGCTTGATACCAAATAGCGTGGTGAGATTGACGCTGCTGGTCGTGTCTTCGCGGTCAAGAATCAGAAACTCAACCTGACCACCATAGGTACGCTTGAACAAGACGTGACGATTGTTGGTGGACCATTCGACTGCCTCGAGAGTGGCCTCGGCAGATGGTTCGGTGAGCATAGTTACAGGTACGGCAATAGGAGTTGGCGCTTTGATGGGATCGCTCAGATCAAAAACATCAAATAAATATGTTTGTCCCGGCTGCTGCACGACTACCCAGCGGCGGTCGGGGCTCTGTGTAGCCAGTTGCGGCGTGGCGGCATACTGCTTAACATCGTTGATGACAAGATTGTTTGGGAGTAAGAATGGATAAACCAAGCGCTCAATTTCTCCGCCCTCCAGGTTAAAAGTGCGTTCCCAGGTGCGGAAACCGGGTGCTTCTAGCCGCACCGTGTAAACGCCGGCGGGCAGGCGCATGCTGGTGTCGGTCCTCGACCTCTCGGGGATGTTATTCACGTAGACTGTGGCACCACGCGGTTTGGAATCTACAAACACGATGCCGTTTTGGATAACGGTACCACTGGTGCGGTCTACATCGTAACCATAGGCCAGATAGAGGATAGTCATGGTGCCAATGGCCACCACAATAGCCATAAGAACGTAGCCGATAAACAGCCGCCGCTTGTGTGCTTTTCGTTTTTTGGGGTTTAGGAAATCCATAGAAATTCTGGTTGCTCCTTATAGTTATACCACATAAGGGCTGGCATTTTGCTGAAGATAGCGACTTGACTTGATTGATACTGGGAAGCTACTTGTCGATCAGGCCGCATAGCAGTATTATGTACTGAGCATCCAAAAAATGCAGGGTAACAAAACTTAAAAGCACGAAAGAACTCGAGTTTCTTAGGGTTAACGTGGGCAGAATTCAACCCCAAATACATTTCAGTTACGAAAACCGCACTCCAGGAGTAGCGGGCAACTGTTATGGAGACAAGGCGTACCCAGTGGTACGCTGCGAAGCCAAACAGATGTCTGATGCCCTGGATGTGGTTTGCAGTAGGAAAGGTATTTAGGGATGGGTTCTACACAACAGACGCATATTGAAATTAATGGTAAGCGCTATGATGCGCGTACCGGTAAGCTATTACACCCAACACCGGCCAGCTCTGCGCCGGCTAAAGCGGCCGTGCAACACGCTACACCTAAGTCACGCGCTGACGTGGCTCGTCCGGTTGCGCCCTCTAAGAAGGTGCATCATGCCACCGAGCGCAGCAAGACACTTATGCGTCATGCAGTTAAGAAACCGGCTAAGCTGGCGGGCCCTAAGCCAAGTGCCAGTGCGGTCATGCTCGATGTTGCAGCACCTAAGCGTCCGGTTGCGCAAGCCTCCCCTGCGCTGTATCGTGCACCTGATCCTGCTCGCGAGGCTCGTGCTCACAAAGTCAAGCGCAGTGCATTAGTTAGTAAGTTTAGCGATGTAAATCGTGCTCATAATCCTCGTCCGGTACAGACCCGTGTAGAGACTCTGTCTGTTGCCCCTGCTCCCGTTGCGGCTGCAAAGCCGCGCTCGGCTACCTCTAGTATTATCGAAAAGGGGCTTAAGAATGCCCAGGCTCATACGCAGCCCGCCTTGCACAAGCCGCACAAGGCAAATCGCAAGCGTGGTAAGCTAGTGAGTATTGCCGCTAGCGGGTTTGCGGTACTACTGCTGGGGCTGTTTATTGCGTACCAGAATGTACCTAACATCACGATGCGTTATGCCTCGACACGGGCGGGTATTGCGGCTCAACTGCCTAATTATCAGCCATCGGGTTTTCGGCTGGACAGTAAAAACC
>CAZJWS010000061.1:0-4711 GCA_964549985.1 uncultured Candidatus Saccharibacteria bacterium
CCGCACCCGCTTATAAACATCATACGAAAAGTCGGCATATGCCCACTCTTTGTGCCTGACAATATTTGTAAACCGTTTGTTACGCACATTTTCTTTATCGTCCAAGATTGAGAGCGTAAACAGAAACGCCCCTTGTTCAAACCCCGTACTCACTGAATGCTGCGCATCGAGCAGTACCAGTCTTTCACTGCGCCGCTTAACCGTCCGTCCAATGAAGAAGTTGTAAGTCCCCAGCATCACTGCAGCCACTAAGCTGAGGATAACGGTATACCCAAACAACGATCCCGACAGGACAGTCTCTGTACTGTATGCCACATAAGACAACATGAACCCGCCTGCGAAGCCTAGCAGAATAATAAGCCAAACAGACATAAAAAATACGTCTATAACACTACGCTGCTGCGTGACTCGCTTGATAATCATCTTGGCTCTAGTCTAGCAGTTTTTCAGCAGAAGTTTATCAGTTGTGCTTAAATGATTGTGGAGGATCTAAAACTTATGGCAAAAGACAAGAATTATTCAAACGAGGCCAAGTTCGGCTGGTTTGCATTTATGACCTACATCGGTGCACTGTGGTACTTCTTACAGATCAGTTATGGGTTCTGGCCCTCTGTGCTGGCGTTTTTGCAGGCAGCTGTCTGGCCGGCATATCTAATCCACCGCGTTTTTGAGTTACTCCGTATTTGATCCACACCAGCAAGCCTGCCAACTAGCACAGCTAGTTACCTGCTTGCTTCTTGGCTATTTCCGATTTTTTCAGTACGGTACGCGCCAGCAGTATTGGGATACAGCCAGCTTGCGTTCCGTCTGAAGAAAATCAGAACTAGCTCAAGTGTGAACCAAATAACAATGTTGAATTAACAGATTACATACACTTGACTTTTTATCAAGCTTATGCTACAATGTATAATGTACCGAATTCTACCACGGTACGAAACTTAAAAGCTCACTGTTACACCCCTGTTGTTCACAGGTATTGCTCCTATTTGTGGCTAAGATCAAGCGCATAACAGATGTGCCCTTGCTCTTAGTCACAGAAGCCGACCTACCCGAGACAAGACCAAGGAGAATCCCTTGCAGACCAACCCCGACACCGCCTGGCGCCCCAACTACAAGTTCCGCGCCGAACTGGCGATCCCCGACCGCTCCGTCCACGTGGCCGTCCCCGGCTACTCCGTGGAGCGCCCGCAGCCCATCACCTACTGGACCTATGTGCCCAGCTTCGATGATCCCGGCGAGCGCGCCCAGTGGTTCGTGGACATGACGGACAGCTTCGAGCGGCGGGCCGCCACGAGGCACATCATGAAGGTGAGGCTCCTCCGCCGGCGATTCATCGACCTGCTCATCGAGCGGGACGATCGCGATGCGGAGGTCCGCCGTCAGGTCAGCGCCCAGCTGCTCCAGTACCGGCTCGACTACCGCAACCACCAGCCCCCGCGCTGCCGGAAGTGGAAGCGATCCATGAACCGGATCGGCAAGCGCGACCGCTGCCGGCACGGCGCTGAGTTCCGCGACCGCCAGCACCTGCTGACGGCCAAGGAGATGCTCAAGGAGCTGGACGTCATCGACGACGACTTCTTCTACGAGGAGGACGCCGACACGATGCCCGAGGACATCAACGCCTACGCCTGGAACCGCTACATGGCCCTGTGCCGTGAGTTCTGGATCCGCGGCGAGGACCTCCCCGCCACGCTCGATTCGTTCGAGACGTTCCTCGAGCTGTACATGCAGCCCGAGACCGTCAAAGAGAACACCACCGTGGAGGAGGACAAGGACGAGCCTCGCTCGCCCTACGGTGACAAGCTGGAGCAGTTCGACCCGTCCGACCGACTGGTCGGCGCCGGCGCCCGCTTCCACGGGGACTACTAGTCCACAGGGTCAGTGCTTCGGCACTGACAGTGAGCTTCTTGGAGGGAGTGCAGCGTGTATTTGACCGCCCTAGGCGTTCACCTAAACACTCTGCATCTCCCTCCGATTAGCCCCAGAGCAGATAACGACCAGTTGTCTTCTGTGGGGCTTTATACCAATCCTTGCTCACCCACTCCCAGAATCCGTACGCGCATCACGTTTACTTGGCCCTAAAACTACTGAGCGCATCACGCAGTATCTTGTCATCCGGCCGGATGTTGTGGTCTTCCCAGTAGAAGAAGTAGGCGTGGCGGCCCATGCGCGTTTCGATGCCGGTGCCCTCGGTGCCGGTACCAATAGTCTGATTGGTTGTGATGGGATCACAAATAAAACTGATATTCTCCCACTTGGCCGGGAACGGTGCATTGCTGGTACGGTTGACTTCGCCGGCGAAGTTTATGCAGTTATCTGAGAGGTTTCCCAGGGTAAACTTGTTACCATTGGGCGTGATTGGCTGCAGCCGGGTGATCTTGTAGCTCCTGGGCATGACGTCTACGTGCACATAGAGCATGCGGTCATCGCCGCCCTTCTTGGTTGATTTATAGATGTAAGCATTGATACCATTGCCCGTCTTGCGCTCTAGCAGCTTCCAGTCAGCCGGGAGTTGGAAGCTAAAGAACGGTTCATTAATATCGAGCATGGCTTCTTTTTCGGCGCCTACTTCGGTCACGATAGGTACGGTTGTTTTGGCCTCGGAGCCACTGCCGATATCCTTGTGCACAATCCACCACGCAACCAACACAACCACCCCCGCAATAATTAGAGTGGCGAGAAAGGTATTGGCGCTTTTTTGGCGCTTTGTTTTCCTGCCGTGCTGATACAAACTCATAAGTGCTCATGTTTATTTTAGCACCTAACGAGTCTTGGGGCTTAGCCTAAGGTACCAGCCGCCACGAGGATAAGCAGGAAAACACCGAACACAATGCGGTAATAGGCGAAGATCTTGAAGTCGTGCTTGGACACATAGCGCAGCAGCCACCCCACCACAATCAGCGCGGTTATAAACGATGAGATTATACCGGCGATCAACGCTATGCCCCCGCCCGGTACGTCCGACACATCACCTGTGGCCAGCTTGTACGCACCAGCCAGCAGTAGGATGGGAATACCCAGATAGAAGGAGAAGGCTGTGGCGGTAACCCGGTCCAGGCCGCTGAGCAGGCCGCCCATAATGGTGGCGCCGGACCTCGAAACCCCAGGCACTAATGCCAGCACCTGATAGAACCCGATCTGGAGAGCTTGTTTCATGGTGATTTTTTCTAATTTTGCCTGTTTGGCCTGGGGCGGAGTATGGAAGGTTTCGATCAGCCAGATGATTATACCGCCAACAATCAACGCAATTGCCACGGTGCTGGTGACGGCCACGGCATCGATTTTATTCTCAAACAAGAAGCCAAGCAGGCCCGCCGGAATAGTGGCCACCACCCAAACCAGCCAGAAGCGGCGAATGGCCTTGTCTCCGCGTAATAATCCAAGGGTCAGTTCCCAGAGATGATGCCGGTAAAACCAGATAACCGCCGCAATGGCGCCCATCTGAATCACTACCGTAAACATCTTGCTGGCGTCATAAAAGCCCAGCGCATCTTCGGCAACGATAAGGTGGCCGGTACTAGAGATGGGCAGGAATTCGGTAAGCCCCTCGACAATACCTAATATAATCGCCTGAAGAATTTCCATATACTCCATCCAGTATAAGCTACAATAGAAACAATGAGTTATTTTTTGGTCAAGGCAGACCCGGATACCGACTATTCTATTGATGATCTCCGGCGCGACGGCGAAACCGCCTGGGACGGCGTGCATAATAACGCCGCAATTTTGCACATCCAGAAGATGCGTCCCGGTGATAAGGTCTATGTCTATCATTCCCAAAAACAGAAGAGTATCGTAGGCTTGGCCGAGGTGAGTTCTGAGCCATATGAAAACACGGCGGACCCCCGCCGCTCATGGGCAGTGCGGCTGAAGTTTGCCGAAAAATTCGACCGGCCCGTTAGTCTGGCCAAATTAAAGGCTGAACCAGGTCTGGAGGATTTTCTCCTGATCCGCATTGGCCGGCTCAGCGTCATGCCGGTTTCTGATAAACACCAACAAATAATAGAGAGGCTACGAGGGTAGAATGCTGGCCACTAGGAATCGCAAACAGATCAAAAAATACAAAAAATATTCCAAAGATTTACCGGTTGGCAGCTGCCAATTCTGCGAGATTGACCAAAAAGACAGCCAGTTTGTCACCGAGACAAAATCGTTTAAGATTATCCGCAATATCTTTCCGTATAACTACTGGGATCTGCACCGGGTGGAAGACCACCTGATGATTGTACCCAAGAAACACACCGATACCCTGAATGACCTGAACGCACAGGAGGCCGTGGAATATGTGAACGTCATCGGCAGTTACGAGAGCCGTGGCTACAATGTATACTCACGCGCGCCGTTGGCGGGCATGAAAACGGTGGTGCATCAGCACACCCATCTTATCAAACTGGCTGGGCGGCCCAAGCGCCTGCTGATCTACACCAAGAATAAGTTCCTGCGCATGGTTGTCTAATTCCGCGCGGACCACAACCTCCGCATTTGAGTCCAAAACGGAGGTTGTACACTATTCGTCGCGGTGGATGCCATAATGCACATGCTCTTCACCGCCGCGCCGCCGGTACAGATAGTACAGCGTACCACCAGTGGCAATCAAAAGGGCTCCCCCCAGCCACCAGATGGACTGGCGGCGATTGCTACGGACTACGCTCGTAAAGGCGGCAGCGATACCGCGATTTCCGGGCCATGAGCAGCCCAAAGTATCGAGTTG
>CAZJWS010000061.1:4721-5730 GCA_964549985.1 uncultured Candidatus Saccharibacteria bacterium
AGGCAGTGGCGGCGCCGGGGTCGCACGAGTACCAAACAGTGCAAAGACTGAGAAACTGGCAGTTGGGCAAGTCACGGTACGCGCTGCCGCATTGATACTACAGCCACTCAACTGCTGCCACGCGCTGCCGTCGTGCCTGAAAATGACCAGGCTGGAAGCATTAAAACCGCTCACATCATTAACCGTGTAGTCGATCGTGACCGAGATGGGACTCAAGAAACTGGTTAGCCTGGTGGTTGGATTTTGCATCGCTTTCAGGTCGTAGACATGGCTGCCCAGCAGAGCCCGGCCGGCGGGCTGGCCAATACCGCTGAGGGCTGCCGCGGGTGACAGTTGCTTGATCTGGAAATCGGCACTCTCGTTCGCGAAACCAGCAGGAACCGCAAGTGAAAGTGCGGCCGAACCAGCATTGAGCATCAGGGAGCCACCGCTGTTTTTATTCAGGAAAGCGGTCGCCTGCCCCATAATTGCCGCGTTGCCGCTACAGCCCCGGGTGGTGAAACTGTCAGCGCCAGACACTGCCTCGTTATCCAAACTGTCGACACTGATAATCCTAAACTTGAATGTTGCGCAGGCAGGCAGGCCGGTAATGGCAACCGTGTGCGATGTCACGCGCGTGTCGGTATCAAGCTCCTCGGTGGTCTCGGTAAACTCATCGGCCACGCCGTACTGCAGCTGTGTGCTGGCCGGCTCGTCCGTAGTCCAACTTACGGTAAGGCCCGAGCTGTTGGTGAGCGGATTGATGTTAGTAAGCACCGGCGGGGTGTTATCAATGGACACCGATGCGGTTGCCCAGGCCGACTTATTATTAAGCTGGTCTACTGCGCGTACCCGGAAGTACCACATGCCAAAGTTCAGTTCGTCAGTATGAGTAAAGGTGGTAGCGTTGGTGGTATCACTGGTCACATTGCTGCTAAAATCATTGCTGCTTGACCAGGCAATTTCGTAGGCCGGATCAGCCAGGCCCACGCCGCTGTCCGAACTGGCATCCCAGGTCCAGACCGGATTC
>CAZJWS010000061.1:5740-7206 GCA_964549985.1 uncultured Candidatus Saccharibacteria bacterium
AGTGGTACTAATGTTTGCCGGAACTGTTGGCGCCGAAGCATCAATAACTACCATGCCATTGGACGAGTACGATGAATTGTTTGTAGCTTCATCCACCGCCCGCACCCGGAAGTACCAGGTGCCGTCGGCTAGCGGTGTGCTGTGGGTAAACGAAGCCGTTGTGGACTGTGCACTTTCTACACCATCATCGAAATCGCTATCCTGCGACCACTGGACCTGATATGGTTCATCACCAAAACCAAAGCCATCGTCGGTACTAGGGTCCCAGGTCCAGGTGGGGGTGGTGTCCGTAGTAGGCGTGGTAGTGGTTGGAGTGCCTGGTGCACTTGGTGTGTCGGTGTCCACCACCACCGAACCCGTGCCCGAATAGCCGGATTGGTTATTAACCGCATCGACGGCACGCACCCGGAAGTACCAGGTGCCCGCGCCGAGCGTGCCGGTGTGGGTAAAGGTTGCGCCATTGGCTGTATCACTGCTTATGCCACTGTTAAAGGTGTTGTCTTGCGACCACTGCACTTGATAAGCCGGTGTGCCCAGACCCACCCCGCTGTCGGTGCTGGCTGACCAGGTCCAGGTGGGGGTGGTGTCATTGGTAGCCGGCACACCAACCGTTGGGGTGCCGGGGACGGTTGGTACTGATGAGTCAACCTGTACCTGGCCATTCGCCGAATAGCTAGAGTTATTCCCTACCGCATCGAGGGCACGCACCCGGAAGTACCAGGTGCCGTCGGCCAGGCCGCTCAGATGCGTGAAGCTGGTAGAATTTGCGGTAGCACTGCTGATGCCCGAAGCAAAACTGCTGCTCTGCGACCACTGTAGCTCGTAAGCCGGGTCATCCAGTCCCACGCCATCGTCGGTGCTAGCCGCCCAGGTCCAGGTGGGGGTGGTATCTGCGGTTGGTGTAGTGGTGCTTGGTGTGCCGGGGGTAGTTGGGCTGGTGGCATCCACCACCACGGCCGCGTTAGCCGACCAAGCTGATTCGTTGCCCAAATTATCAAGCGCTTTGATCCGCACATACCATGTACCATCAGCCAGTTGATCAGTGTGCGTGAAAGAAGCAGCAGCTGAACTACCCGAATGTACGCCACTGTTGAAGCCGCTGTCTTGCGACCACTCGATCTCATAAGGTGTTGTAGCCAAGCCAGAACCAGTATCGACACTGGGGTCCCAGGTCCAGGTGGGGGTGTTGTCAGCACTAGGGGTAGCGGTATCGGCAGTACCCGGCACGCTAGGGCTAGTGGTGTCTACCAATACTTCCCCGTTATCGGAATAATCAGAGAACAGCCCGGTATTATCCTCGGCCATGACCCGGAAATACCAAATGCCGTCGGTTAAGTCAGCAGAGTGCGTAAAGCTGTTGGTATTAGTGGTATCACTTGAGACACCTACCAAGAAACCAGCATCTTGCGACCATTCCACCGTATAGGCGGGATTGGTAAGTCCGGCGGCTGAAGTACTCGCACTCC
>CAZJWS010000061.1:7216-7576 GCA_964549985.1 uncultured Candidatus Saccharibacteria bacterium
GTCCAAGTGGGTGTTATATCAGTGGTAGGCGTGGCGGTAGACGGGGTACCCGGTGTAGTGGGGCCGGCCGTCGCAACCTGTACTGTGCCAGAGGAAGAGTAGGCCGAAGTATTACCCAGCAAATCAAGCGTGCGTACCCGTATATACCAAATACCATCGGCTAGTGATGCGCTATGAGTAAATGCGTTAGTGCTGCTGGTAGCATTGTGTACGCCACTATTAAAATCGCTATCTAAAGACCACTCGATCTCGTACTCGGGGTCGGCCAGGCCTACGCCATTGTCAGTGCTGGCTGACCAGGTCCAGGTTGGCGTAGTGTCGTTAGTCGGTGTGGCAGTAGAGGGGGTGCCCGGCACTGAT
>CAZJWS010000062.1:0-7485 GCA_964549985.1 uncultured Candidatus Saccharibacteria bacterium
TATGCCGGTATTTGCCGCTTTTAATACTTTTACATTTATGAATCTTAAATCCAGTGCCTCAATGTCTTGTTTTTTGGGCATAACTAATCCTTTGCGGAACGGAAACTTATCATCAGCAGGCCTGCAAGCACAAACATCAGTGCAGAATAAAATGACACTTCGCCGTATAGTTCCACCCGGTAGCCCTGGCCGTAATTATCATAAAAATACCGTACCGCGGCGGTTGAATACAGCGCAACTGACAGAGCGGTAGTAGCGAGCACCAAACTTCGGCTTCTTACTAAAGATGCGGAGATAATCGGCACCAAGAAGAGCAAGACCGCCTTGCTCGCCATGCCTCGCTGCCAGTAAACATTTATTGCGGCAAAGGCTATGTCAGCTACTAACAGGGCTGCAAGCAAGGCTTTGTAGTAGTTCTCATTCTTCAATTTGAGTTTGCAAAGATACCAGATGATAGCGTTGACCACAAACAATGCACCGGCCAATGTCCAACGCTGAGCTACGGCTTCATGTGCCAGTAGGCCCCATGAATCAAAGATGATGATTGCCAAAGTATAAATAGCGACATATAGGAAATGTACCCGGCAAATCCGCAGTAATGTAAACCGTATTGAACTCTCTGACTGTGTTTGTTTTTTGGCCATTGTATAGCCATATAACCATAAGCTTTGTACTCGAGTCAAATAAAAAGGCCCCAGTTTAACCGAGGCCTTTTGTATGATGCTTCTGTTACTATTCGAGCAGGTCACTAGCTTCGTCACCGTGCACAATCAGCGCATAGAGAACGAGGACATTAATGACCACCATTAGAATAGACCAGAATGGATAGACTGGAATAAATCCAAAGTTGGCGATGAGCGAAAGACCGGATACGATCACACCGACAACCCGGCCCCACATCTTGCCTGACATAATAGCCGCGCCTGCAAGTAACAGGAACAAGCCAAGCAGCAAGTGCGCCCAACCCCAGGTTGTGTAGTCAAGCAACCAAAGGTTGGCTTGGCCTACCACATACACTTCGTTTTTAAAGAGGCCTACAAGGCCGGCGATGGCATTAAATACGCCGACTAATACCAACATGAAGCCGGCAAAGTAAACCCAACCCACCCAGCCAGAAACATCATTTGCTTTTGATCTTCGAGCCATGGACGTAATCTCCTCATTACTTTATAGCTTTATTATAGTCCTAGAAATTTTTAAAATGCAAAAAAAGCTGGCATACCTGTGTATAACTCACCGTGATGTTGCATATTTCATTGACAATTTAGATGATTTGCAAAACAATGTGACTATATAAAGGAGGGTACTGAAATGGAAAAGGCAATCCGCGATCTATGGTGGATACCAGTGGTTCGAGGCATATCAGCTATAGCTTTTGGTATTTTGATACTGGTCTGGCCGCGTGCTGCAATCGGCATTATAGCGATACTGTTTGCCGCTAACTTTGCGGTGTACGGTATTATGGATATTATTTTTGGTATTCAGACCTTCACCCGCAGCTTTTCCGGTATTTTACGTTTACTACTGGGCTTTTTGGAAGTCGGTATCGTAGTCTACCTGCTCAAAAACGCTGGCAGCGGCCTGACGCTTGCCTTTATGGGGCTTCTGATGGCAGTAGCTTTGATCGTCCTTGCGGTAGTTATGATAGGCTCAGCGCTGCTCAGTGACGCCTCGGCCGGTTACCGCTGGGCTATTGGTATTGCCGGTGCCATCACATTCTTTATCGGCATTACCGTTGCCCGCGCGCCAGTTATAAGCGTTGCCACTGTTATCTGGGTGCTCGGTATTTATGGTTTGATTGTTGGCCCTATCGAGGTTGCTTCGGGCTTTATGATCAAAAACGAACCCGTACTTGAAGATTAGCCGGACTTAGAAATAATTCCTAAGCCGCCAGACTTTACCAGGAGCACTGATGCTGCTATTGGCCACCAGATCGACTTTTGTCTCTGGAGAACCGGCCAGCGTTAGTGCTCCTATTGTTTGGCCTGCACTCACTTCTGGCTTGATCGTCTCATACAAAGCCTGCGTTGAGAGCGGCTTGCCCTTCCAGGTCACCAGGCTCAAAGTGTCCGCAGCCACAATATCAGACTGCTCCCCCCATGCTGTGGCGACCGTTCCAATCTTGGCACCTTTTGTCGCCACCTCCACCACACCAAACCCCTGAAAGGCACCCTCGAGCAAAGCCCGTGACTCTGCATAAAGCTGCGAGCCGGTCTTTGCCCCCATAACAACGCCAATAATGGTTTCTGTGTGCGATTCGGTAATCGGACGGGTAGCTGCAAAAAGTACGCAGTACCCTGCTTCATCCGTTGTGCCGGTCTTGAGACCAATAACCGTGCCGTCACTAAGCAGCCGGTTGGAATTTTTGAGCAAGCCCACCCCAGGCATCTGGTATTCGCGCATTGTCACGATACTGGCAATGATGGGATTTGCCAGGGCCTTTTGTCCAAGCACAATCATATCCGATGGCGTGCTTACCGTTTGCGGCGAAAAACCGCTGGCATCCGTTATTATGGTGTGCTGCAAGCCATAGCTCTTCACTAGGTCATTAGCAAAAGCAACATAGGCATCCATACTGCCAAAATTCCAACGCACCAGGGAATCTGCCATATTATTTGCAGAAATAATAAGCATGGCATGCAATGCTTGATCCTGGGTAATGGTATCACCTAGCTTGGCTGGGACTACCGAACCACCTTTTGCAAGATAAGACGAAAAATACCCGGCATCTACACTATCTAGAATGTATGACTTGCCGGATTCACCAGGATCCATAGGCGCTTTCTGTAGTACCGCCAGCGCGGTAACGAGTTTGGTCATACTGGCAATTGGCTTGGCTTCTTCGCTGGTGGTCGAACTGGCCAGTATGCCATTGTTCAAGCTACCTACCGCTGCCTGACCCGTACTGGGCCAGGCCAGAGCAACCTCTTGGCCGGCAATCGAAAGTTCATTACTAGCAACTTGTACTTCCGGTAGCTGCTTTGATAATGCCGCATAAGTGTAGCCACCACTCGAAAACAACAGCAAACACGCCAAAAATACAAAGACGAACTTCTGAAAACGCCTTGGTTTCTGAAGTCCTTTACTATACCTATACCGTGCTTTGGCAATCTCCATTTACCCCTATTATAGCAAAGCAACTCTTGTGTTTAACTGAGGATACTGATGGATCGGCTCAAAATCAGTGCCAGGGTAAATACTGATAGTAATGCTTGCGTAGCCATAAGTCCTTTGGCCTGAGTGGTTATGGGCCGAGCGTCAGCCGCGGCAAAGTTGATAGCGTTAGTCATAGACAAATACAAATAATCGCCAAAGGTTGGTTGCCAATCAGCATAATCTTTGCCCAGATCCTGTTCGGTAAAATGAAAGTCTTTGTCGTGTTTAGACCATCTAGTACCCGTCAGGCCCGGGCTGTCGATCTCCCAGTACCAGAGTGCAAAGATAATGATATTGGTTAAGAAAATTGCCAAGGCCGCCACCAGTACCTCACGGCCTGATAGTCCGGTAGATTCAAAAATGAGCAACTTGGCAACCAGCGCAAAAGACGTGATGTTAGCTAATGAAATAAGCCCCAATAAAAAGAAAGAGAGCATCCGGTACAGATGCCCTTTGCGTAAATGCCGACGTCCCGCCGTGAGCCCCAAAATCACCGCCAATGCAATCTCTGTCGCTACAATAAGACCGTGCGGCCCATAGGACAGTTCAGGATTAATCGCCCATGCTAGAATCTGTAGCAAAATTGCCACAAACAGCGCGGCCTGAGCGAGCCAAAGCTCCTTCCTGTCGATAGGATGGACTTTCATGTTAGCTCTACTATACAACAGATTTGCCATAAGCGTTATAGCCGCTGTTAAAATTCTTACAGAGTCTTCCCTTGTAAATACTTATGCTATACATGTATGGGTGTGCACACATTGATTTCTGGAGATGGAGATGAGGGCCTTAGCCGGGCAGAAGCACGGCAGTTTGATGATATTGTATTTTCTTCTATGATTGGTTCGTTGGCCGTACACCAATCCGAGGAGAGTCTTGTTCCATCACTTAATACCATTAGAACTATTCCTCTTGATACCGTCGTTGCATTGGAACTCTTAAGAAAAGTGAGCTAAGCAGCTACGGGCGGGCATCGCCCAGACGGTCGAGTAACCTTACGGCGGCGGCTTCGTCCATAATTTCAGTCTGGAAATTGCGATCATAGACCGTTGGCGTCAGTTTGGTTTGTAGGAGCTTGCCATTACTGAAGTAGTGCGTAAGGATGATACCCCGTTCCGTACCAGGCCACTGTACTTGCTCAAAATACATGTTACCTAATCCATAATAAATCGGTTTTCCTTTGTAGTATTCATAGGTCTGCGGCTGGTGCGCAGATGAGCCCACTACCATATCGGCGCCGTAATCAATCATGCGTCGAAAATCTGCTTCCTGGCCGCCGATTGGGCCATCGCACTGCGGGAATTCAACATAACCAGAGGGATAAGCCTGGCACTCGGCATATTGGATATTAACAATGACAAACTGCGAACTCTCCTTAGCTGCCGCAATATCGGCTTGGGCTTTTTCGTCGGTATAGATGTTTGCACCTGCCGTCGTTGCTCCTGCAATTGCGCCACTGCCTGGCCCATCAGCTTTGTTATAGCCAATAAAAGTTACCTTTGAACCCTTTATATCAGCAACATATGGTTTACGAGCTTCTTCGGTATTGAGCCCGCCGCCGTATGTGCTCATGCCAAGACTCTGGTACAGCTTGATGCTCTCGGTATTATAGATGTTACCGTTGTCATTGTTATGATTGCCTGTTAATTCAACCAAATCCACCCCGCTGTCTTTGAGAGTTTCTATAAAAGCCGGCGGCGAACAAAACAGCACGTTGCTATACGCACAATTTTCCTTAAAAGAAACCTCGTTCGATACATGTGTAATATCGGCATCGCTCATGAAATCGCCAATTTTGGCACTGAAGTAGAGTGGATCCTTAACCGCATCAAGCTTGCGCTGCATGAGCCGGGTTAGTGCTGTAACACCGCTCATATTGACCTTAAACACGCTTTCTTTTGTTGGCAAAGTATTTAATTGTAAGTCAGCAAGCTCAGCAGCCGCGCCGCCGCTAAAGCGGACCTGTCGGAACACGGCGCCAGATGTATAGCTGTCAAGATAGTATGAGCCATTGAGCTTCAATAGCTTTACGTCCGTACTCAGCTGACCAGCTGGAATGAAAGCCACTTCACTTGCGGCCAATTTATCAACCGTTTTGCTGGTTTCGGTAATTTTGGTTGCATCGGCCCCGATTGCAACTGCTATTGCATCGCGGACCAGCTTCTCAGTACCTGCAGGTACAAGTACGCCGCTTTGGGCCAGTGATTCACTGGATACTGACTGTACCGCCTCGTATTGCCGTGCTACGGGTACATATGTCTCCAAGACTGATGCTGCGTTGTCTTGTGTTAAGCCAGTCATAATACTAGCTGTTGTGCTCCCGCTATATGTCCGGGACTGGTTAGTTATTGCTGACGTAATGGCTGTTTTCTCAGATTCGCTAACAGATTCGTCAAACTGCATCCGGCTTACTGCTTTTTCTACGGTATTACTGGCAAAAAACTGCTTATAGATCAGTACGCCGATACCGAGTATAGCCACCAGAGCAATGGCAATAAGCCACTTGCCACGAATACCGCCGCGCGACCGTGGGCGGTCAATCGCATATTTTCCCTTCCGCATATGTCTATATTTTAGCATTAAACAATTCGAGTAGGTATTTATCGTCTATGTTTCTTTGGGGTGCGGGCTGATTTTTTTATTCCCTGTTTGCGCGGCATATGTCTATAGAACCATCGCCGATCACGCCCCGCCTGTCGCCGCCACCATGCCTGCCTTCTGATAAATACGATCCCTGCCACGAGCAACGGAAAAAGGATTGTGAGCCCAATCAATGCCTTGCTCAACGTTTCGGACGGTACGGTATGTCCGGGCAATACCGCATCGACCACGCGTTGTGCGGCTGAGACTGGTGTACTTTGCAATCCATTTGTAGATAAATCGTACTCAGATAGACCGTTTTGACGGGAAGCAGCCATCCCCTGATCAGCACTTTGACCGGTGATTACATCCTCTACATAAGGGGCTGAGGGATCGCCGGAATATTGGGGCGTTTCTTCGGCTTGGCCATCGGGAGAATCGGGTGGATCAACCGGATTATAGGTGCCTGGCTCCGGGGTTGTATCGGCTACCTGTAAGTTTGCGCCGCCGCCAAAACCATTGTAATAGGCCATGTTTGAACTTGCCGTAGCAAAGATGAGAATATTGCGCGTATCACCATAGGTACCGTTAGCTGGAACATTGACTGTAAAATACTTTGTCTGCGACCAATCAGCTGACGTAAATGAGATGGTTGCCGGTGAGATCATAGCTGTCTCTGGATTTGAAGAAATAATGCTTAGCGTCACCTGCCGCCCAGCTGGAATTGCCGCGTCCAGGTTAATACCAATCACTTGTGATTGGCCTTCGCTGATCGCAGGACTTACAGGTGTCAACGTAATCTTGCCAGCCGCATGCACCGTTTGTACAAACAGGCTTGTTATTATGATTACCAATAGCACGAGTAGGTGTTGGATTCTTTTCATTTTTGTTTAGATACCTAACACAACTATACTACATCTGTTTATACTTGGCAGTTGCACTTCGGAATTTTTCTAGTTTCGAACAATCTCTGACTCAAACCATTGTTCCTGGAAATGCGTAGCATTGCGTATCTGCTCGTCCGTAAACCCTTCTCCGTCAGAGCAGACTATAAGTTTGTCATCGTCATCATTAAGTCTATGGATAATCGCAATACATCGTCCTTCGAAACTAGTAATTGGTTCTTGAGGTCCTAGAACATACGCGTCTAATTCCGCACCGTCAGGAGCTTCCGTGTCTGGGATAAATCCATAGTTAATCGGATAATCAAATCCATGCTTTGGATGCTTTGAACCAAGCGGTCTATCGATTTCTACTTTTACCAACTCACCAAGAAATGGTTTGGAATAGTTCATAATTTAATCATAGCAAATCAAAAATAGATTTGTTAACACAACCCTTGCGGGCAGTGGGCGGCCAATGCCCGGCCAGCCTCAACTGAAGCGTGAAAGGAGTGTTTACTAAACTACTGCGTTGGGCTATCTTCGCCTTTGGTCACGAAGCTTTTTATCAAGTCGTCGGCGAAACTCGATTGCCTTAAGTCGCGTATCCTGGTCCTCAATCTAAAGGGTGTCACCCATCATGCAGCGTGCAAGCTCATCCTGCAAACGTTGCCGGCCCCGGCGAGACCTCACCGTTTCAAGCTCCGACTGGATGCGGATTTGTTCTTCGAAGGCTGACGGCGGCACAAAATCAGCGTCAATCTCGATCCCATCCGCTGATTCCGACGACTGTCTCTGAGTAATCCAGGCGAGTGCCCGCCCTAACAAAGACAGCGGGCGTGGATCCTCTTGCTCATAAAACTCTTCTTGC
>CAZJWS010000063.1:0-5603 GCA_964549985.1 uncultured Candidatus Saccharibacteria bacterium
GATGTCACTGTCGCGGCCGAAGTTCACTAAGATCGCTA
This sequence comes from uncultured Candidatus Saccharibacteria bacterium, assembly GCA_964549985.1. GTDB lineage: Bacteria > Patescibacteriota > Saccharimonadia > Saccharimonadales > JACDBH01 > CAZJWS01. Next base: position 39 of record CAZJWS010000063.1, read on the forward strand.
TAACCACTGCAAAAATTGCGCCAGAGAGTGCGCCAACCGCCTGTGCTGCATTGATTTCAAACATACATCCACCTTTGCCCTAAAGAGTTATTAAACTGCTTATGGTAGTATATCATAAAATTGTAAGAATTCTTACTAAATTATAGCGCTGACAGGGGTGAAAGTGATAAAGATCATTGAATAACTTGACAAAGTATGATATAATGTAACTTAAGAATGAGAGAAAGAAACTTTCCTTCAGGTACTGAAGTTATTAGCTCCTTTGAAGAGGGCTTGGATTCAAGGGCTGATCAGCTGCGCAGTTTAAGGGGTGAGTTCAAGGAAGCTTTAGCCATAGTTTCAGATGTCACAGAAGTAAATCGACGCATAGAACAATCGGATAGACCTGAACTCGCGGTAGTACAAGCTGTCCCTCAACATGGAATAGTGTGGCCATGTGATTTGAGAGCCATCAATAACTTTACTCCGAATATGGCAAGTTTTGGCGTACGGGTCTATGAGACAAAGCAAGAGCGATGGGACAAAGAGCCAAGACAAATTTGGATACGAACCGAACATCTAGACGATGTTCAGCTGGGCGAGTACAGGCTAATGGGTGGCAGGGGCGGCTATGACGCTTTCCGAAAATTTGCCGAAGAACAAGGAGTTGAGCAAGAAACGGTTCATTATATGCAATCTCAGACGCACACGCCAAAAGAAGCATTCATGAGAATGTGGCTTACGGTTCCAGGTCTCACTGAGAGATTAATGCGGGATCGCCTTGATACCGACAGATCTGTGACGCGTAGAAATGACGAAGAGATGTACGTAGCGTATTCAGTAATGTCTAAGCTGGTTGATGCTCACGATGCTTATGTAGCCAAAGACGATGGCAAGCTTGATCACTGGCGCCTCTGTCACTAGGCCGAATATCTCATTCTTCTCATGGCTTTTGATAATAACAAAGTTTTTAAGATATACTGAGATTAAATATGGCACTACAAACTCATATCAATAATTCCCTTCTAAAGCAGAACGGACATCTGGGTAGTTTGCTTGGCGTGCCAGGTGAACAAGGCGTACAAGATTGTACGTCGCGGAGCGGTGCGCGGCAGGCAAGCTGCTCAGTGTTCGCTTCTGCAGAAAGGAATTATTGATATGAGTTTGAGTACCCAACCCTATAAAGGCGCGCGGGATTTCTACCCAGAAGACAAGCGTGTCTTGAATAAACTCTTTGATAACTGGCGGGTAGTCTGCCAGAGCTTTGGCTACGAAGAATACGATGCCCCAATCCTGGAGCCAGCTGAGTTATTTGCCGCTAAATCCGGCGAAGAATTGGTAAACGAGCAGTCATACGCCTTCAAAGACCGCGGCGACCGTGTAGTCATGATGCGGCCCGAGATGACCCCAAGTGTCTCGCGCCTAGTCGCTGGCCGCCGCCAAGAGTTACCATTGCCTATCCGCTGGTTCAGTATTCCATCCTGCTGGCGCTATGAACGCCCGCAAAAGGGCCGCGGCCGCGAGTTTTACCAGCTCAATGTTGACTTGTTCGGCGTGGATGGTATGGCAGGCGAGATCGAAATGCTGCAGATGGTTGATGCTATCATGCGCAAATTTGGTGCCAAGCACGACATGTACGACATTAAGATCAACAGCCGGATGCTCATGAACTACATTATGGGTGACTGGCTTGGCCTTGACCCCATCGAGCAGCAGACCATTGCCCGGCTGATTGACAAGATGCACAAGATGTCCGGCCCGGAGTTCAAGGGGCAAATAGAGGCTTCGATTGCGCCAAGCCTGCGCGAACAAGGCGCTGCCGACAAGTTACTGCAGATTCTCCAGGCACAGTCACTGGTGGATCTACCAGTTGAGCTACTAGAGAACGCTGGCGCACAGAACCTGCTGAAGCTCCTGAAACTCTGCAGTTCCTTGGGGATTAGTAACGTAAAGTTTGATATTACCCTGATGCGCGGTCTGGACTATTACACCGACTTTGTGTTCGAAGTATTCGATACAGACCCCGACAACAATCGCAGCATGTTTGGCGGCGGCCGGTATGACGGCCTGGTGGGGTTGTTTGGCGTGGAGCCGGTCCCGACCATTGGCTTTGCCATTAGTGATATTGTGCTGATGGAATTCCTGCGTGCACACAAGCTAGTGCCGGAGGTACGGCCTGAGACTGAGGTGTATGTAATCGCCATTGGCGAGACCTACGAGCACGCGCTCAGGATCTGCTCGGAGCTGCGCGAGATGGGGGTCAATGCGGCCCTGGATATCACCAGCCGCAAGACTGATAAGCAGCTCAAAAGCGCCATCAAAAAAGACGTGCCGTATGTGCTGTTCATTGGTGAACAAGAAGCCAAGGATGAGCGCTACAAACTCAAGAATCTCAAGACCAGCACGGAAGAGACGCATTCGCTCCAGCGTATCGTCAGTATCGTCAAAGACCATAGAAAATAGATTGGCAATGAGCGATTTGCCATTAACAAAAAATTGGCAATGGGCAATGAGCCACTGCAGCTACATTGCCAATCGCTCATGGCTCATCTTTTGCCTATTGCCCATAGCTAATTGCTAATCTGTTACTCATCTGTTAAGATGAGGATCTATGCATATTTCCAAGTCTAACCCCACCCCAACCGAAACCAAATTAATTATTCGCGCTTCTGCAGAAGAGCTGAAAAAAGCCAAAGATCTGGCGCTCAAAAAATTAGCTCCTCAGGTCAAAGTCGCCGGCTTCCGCGAAGGCAAGGTGCCCGCTCATCTGGTAGAGAAAAATCTGAATCCTAATATTCTGCAATCAGAAGTTATAGAAGAAGCAATCAACCGCCTGTATGCAACAGCTATACGCCAGGAAGAGCTGCGCCCGGTTGCGAACCCAGAGGTAGCTATCAAGAAGTTTGTTCCGTTTACCGAACTTGAATTCGATATAACCGTGCCGACTGTTGGTGAGGTCAAACTGGCTGACTACAAGAAGATCAAACTGGCTAAAGAGGCCGTTAAAATCGGGGCCAAAGATATAGATGGCGTCATAAAGTCGTTGCAGCAGCGTGTCGCCAATCAAAAAGAAGTAGAGCGGGCTGCCAAGTCTGGCGACCAGGTGGTGATTGATTTTAAAGGTACCGACACTAAGGGCGAGCCCGTCCAGGGAGCTGATGGCAAGGACTATCCGTTGACGCTTGGCAGCAATGCTTTTATTCCGGGTTTCGAAGAGGCGCTTATTGGTGTCAAGCCGAATGAAACCAAGAAATTTGATGTCACATTCCCAGCCGATTACGGCGTGAAAGCCCTGCAGAAGAAAAAGGTTAGCTTTGAAGTCACCATTCATAAAGTCAATGAAATAGTTCTGCCGCCGGTAGATGATGAGTTTGCCGCAGCCATTGGTCCGTTCAAGAGCGTGACTGATCTGAAGGAAGACATCAAGAAACAGCTAACCTTTGAGCGCGAACGCGAGGCTCAGACCAAGTTCGAAAATGAGTTGTTGGAGAGTATTGCCCAAAAGAGCGTTATAGAGATTCCAAAGCTGCTTATTGACGAGCAGGTCGACCGTATTGAGCAAGAAGAAAAGCAAAACCTCCTGTACCGCGGCCAGACCTGGGAAGAGCATCTGAAAGAAGAGGGTGTTACTGAAGCTGAGCACAAGGAGCAAAAGCGTCCGACTGCCGAGCAGCGCGTCAAGATCGGTATCTTGCTATCCGAAATTGCCGATGCTGAGAAGATCGAAGTTACCCCCGAAGAGCTGGAAGCCCGCCTGCAGATCATGAAGGCCCAATATCAGGATCCGCAAGCCCAGGCCGAACTGGCCAAGCCAGAGGCACTGCGTGACATCAACGCTCGCATCATGACCGAAAAGACCCTGGACAAGCTCAGCCAATACGCCAGCAGGAAGTAAACATGCCACTACGCGTCACTAACCTGCAAGAAGATCTGAGCGATCAAGAACCGGCAGGTTACTACGATCGCAAAAAAGCCGCCATGTCGGCCGGCAAAGTTGTCTGGGCTCGCCGAAATTTTGATGCCGATGGTGGATTAGTCTTGGACCTGTTTAGTGGCACTAAACCCCTTGGATTTGTTGAAGTAGACTATAGTCGACCCGATGCCCCAGCGAGTGGGTTTAATGCCGTTGCTTATGCCTATGCTGGCGAGTCCCCGGAGCAGATTTATCCGCCCGAGGGTGATCCTCCGGCTGCACCGGCCGTGGCCGCTTTTCACTTGGCCCAGTTCTGTCGCCGACAGGCACTTATCGAGTAGTTTAGCACTCACTATTGACGAGTGCTAATTTTGGGCGTACCATAGGTTTGTGGCACACCAAACCAAGGAAATAATCTGGGATGTTATTGCAACCATCGCTGAACTGGCCCACGCGGTCATTCTAGCGCCTTGGTCTTAATCTAAAGGGGTAAATTTATGAGTAATCCAACCCAGAACTCATATCAGAGTAACTTTCTTAACGAAAAATATATTCTGACGATGAACGACCGCAGTTCTGGTGCCAAAGAATATAATAATATGCTGCGAAACCAAACTGAGGGCGTTCGCGTCAGAATAATTTTGCAGTAGAAAGGTATTTTGATATGAGTTCTGCACTTCTGATTCCAACTGTTATCGAACAAGAAGGCCGTATGGAGCGCGCCTATGATATTTATAGCCGCCTGCTCAAGGACCGGATTGTGTTCCTGGGTGAGGACGTAAATCCGCACACCGCCAATCTGATCGTCGCACAGCTGCTTTTCTTGGATAACCAGTCCAATACCAAACCAATCCATTTCTATATCAACAGCCCTGGTGGGCACGTCTACGATGCGCTGGCAATTTATGACACCATGCAGTTTATTAAGGCGCCAGTGTATACCTATGGTATTGGTATGCAGGCGTCAGCTGCAGCATTCCTACTCAGCTCTGGCGAAAAGGATCATCGCTACATCTTGCCGCATGCCACCGTCATGATCCACCAGCCAAGCTCTGGCACTCGCGGTAAAGTGACCGACCAAGAAATCGACCTGAAGGAATCTTTGCGTATTAAGAAAGTGCTCGAAGAGATCATGGCTAAAAACACCGGCCAGAAAATCGCCAAAATCCACGACGACATGGAGCGCGATAAGTGGCTCGACGCCAAAGAAGCCAAAACTTACGGCATCGTAGACAAAGTCATCGATAAGCTCTAAAGCATTGACAATACTTACTAAATATACTAGAATAGTTCTATTATGTTTGAGAAACGTCGCTTTGACCGCTGCCAGCACAAAGATCTTGATATAAAAACCATTGGCGATGGTTTAATCTATGCAATTGCCTTAAACTGTCCAAAAGTACGCGATGAGAGCGTGCCTGTCCGGTTGCTTGCTAAAGATTCGCGCAAGTACGAAGACCATGAAAGCACCTGGATAAACGGTAAGCAGTATGGTTATTTTCCTCACAAAGCTATAGCAGAAAAGCGACTTGGTGAGATTGCGGCTGATACGGTTTGCGGAAGCTGCCCATATTATAAAATGACCCCAGAAGAAGTGATTGAAACGCAGCATCAAAACGTAAAAGTCGAGCTCAAGCAGGCCGAGCTGCGGCGTGATATGCTTGCTACCCCGA
>CAZJWS010000063.1:5613-7471 GCA_964549985.1 uncultured Candidatus Saccharibacteria bacterium
CTACGAAGAGATAGCTCAGCTAGAGGCAGCAGCCAACGGCGATCTGCCTGGCCTTAATCGCTAAAAACTTTATGGATCCCAGCGCGATCCCTGTAAACTGCGGGTTTCGATATAGCTGACAAAACCATTGGCGCAGGTCTGATTGAACGAGCGCATAGCATAATCTTTGATACGCGTGTGCAGCGTTACGATATTGTCTAACCCGGCCGAGGTCATACTGACACCGCTAATAACGTCGTAGCTGACTTCCTCAAGCTTGGTAAACATCGGCTTGCGGTCCAAATAAATCACCCGCTTATTGGTAGCGACCAAGATGGCGTTGCCATCCGGGCAGTGGCCATAGATAACGCCGCCCACAAATTCATCGGGCGCCAGCACCTTGTACAGATAACGGCTCTCCATCATGTGCAGGCCCACTCGAGACATGCCCAAACCCTTTAGTTTTTGTAGGACCGATTGTTTGGTATGGACCAATGGTTGCTGCACGGGCATGGGCCGGGCCAGCGGCAGCCTTTGGTGCATGTAGTTTGCTGACAGCGCAGTTTTCATAATCTTGTACCTCCGCTTCTATTACACGCCTGTAAGCGGTAAAATGCCTTAATCTGCATCATGAGAAGTCTGTGATCCCGCGCACAGTGCTTTGTCCAGATCATTACCCCCGTAAAGTCTACGAAATTGTAAGAATTTTTACAGATTTTTTATACAAATTATGTTATAATAGCAAAAGTTAAGATTATCTTGCACTGCCATAATCCCTATTGCATCCTCCAAAACGCCTCATGCCCCCCTATCCCTTCCGGTGCCGAGCAGTTCTCGGAAGCTCGCTACGGGGTTGACTCATGAGGCAAAAGTCTGTACTCTATTATTTAGAAGTAGTATAGGTAGCTGCTTGTGGAATTAAGGCGTCCTAACGCCTCCACCAAAAGAGAGTATGCAACCAGGGTGACTTCGGCCGAAAATACGTACGTAAAACAGAAATAAACCTCAAATTTATCATCAAGTTCCCGTCTATAGAGTCTCCATTGGCATCAATAGGGACTCTGTTTGCGGGCTAATACAGTGGGAGTGTTGCTTTAATGGCGAAAGCACAAGACAAAGCCCTTGGCGCAAAGGGTTCATCTGCAAAAACTTTGAAAAAAGTTTCGGCAGGTAAGCGCGTATATTTTACAAAATCTGACGATATTCTGGATCTGCCAAACCTGGTAGACCACCAGAACCGCTCATTCCAGTGGTTCGTAGACGAAGGCTTGGGCGAGTTGCTCGCAGAAGTCAGTCCTATCGATGACTACACCGGAACCAAATTATCACTTCGTTTCAAAGAGTATCATTTTGAAGAACCAAAGATCTCTGAAGCAGAAGCCCGCGAGAACAACGTAAGCTTTGAAGCTCCTCTAAAGGCAGTCATCGAGCTGACCAACAAAGTCACCGGCGAGATCAAAGAGCAAGAGATTTACCTGGGTGACTACCCATGGATGACCGAGCGCGGAACCTTCGTGATCAACGGCGCCGAGCGCGTGGTGGTATCTCAGCTGATCCGTTCTGCCGGCGTGTTCTTCACCCGTGATGCGCACAGCGGCAACTTCTTGTATGGTGCCAAGGTTATTCCTGGCCGCGGTGCATGGCTCGAGTTCGAAACAGCCAGCAACGGCGCGCTGTACGTCAAGATCGACCGCAAGCGCAAAATTGCCGTCACCACGCTGCTAAAGGCGCTTGGCATGACCGAAACCCAAATCAAGGACGCCTTTAAGCACGTGAACCAGGGCAAGGTTGACTATGTTGCCAATACTATCGAAAAAGACCCAAGCAAGGGTACTTCAGAAGCTTTGATCGAAGTCTACCGCCGTCTCCGCCCCGGCGA
>CAZJWS010000064.1:0-7359 GCA_964549985.1 uncultured Candidatus Saccharibacteria bacterium
CCCGTCCGTCTGCCCACCTGTCTTTCCGACAGGACGGACAGGCAAGACAGCCGGGTCAATATACTTATGCTAACTTTTGGCACTTGGGGCAGATGTGGGTGCCCCGGCCAGCGACTTTGGTTTTGATAATTTGCGTACCGGGGTGGCGCGGGCAGTCGTAGCCCTCGCGCCGGAATACGCGCGCAAAGTCGATATAACTACCCTTTTTGCCCTCGGCGTTTACATAATTTCTATCGGTTGAGCCACCTTTTTCTATAGATAATTCCAGTACGTAGCGGAGCTCTCTGTGCAGCACGGTTAGCTGCTTGTCGGTGACATCTTTTACTCTGGTTGCCGGGTGGATTTTGGCTCCCCACAGGCCCTCGTCGGCATAGATGTTGCCGATACCCGCCAGCACGGTCTGGTCCAAGATTGCGGCCTTGATGGTGGTGCCGGCACGCTTTCTGACTCTATCGATAAATACCTTGGGCGTAAAGTCATCCTCGAGCGGTTCTGGCCCCACCTTTTTCATAAAATCGATCGTGGCATCTGCACCCCACTTGTCTACAACCGAAGCAAGTTCGGCTTGTAGCAAGTGGTCTTGGGCTTCTGCTGCGTTGCCAGCTGCGACTGCTCCCTCACCGTATTTTGATACCCCTCGGTGCGCTGCTCGCTGGCGCCTTGCAGAAGCCTCAAGTGCAGACCCCACGAGCAGTGCGTTTATGAGGCTTGTTGGATACATCTTCATCCAGCCAAACTTGCGCTGGTCATTAAAGTACAGATGGCTTTTGTCCGTAAATTCTACATTTACACGGGTGGACTTGTCTGGTAATTCTCCTACTAGCGAATCATTCGGATGCCCCGCGCCAAAGCGGACTTCGTCCGCTTTGGTAGAGGTTAGAGCCTGCCGTCCGGCAGGCAATTCTAGTTTCTGATTTCTATTTTCTAGTTTCTGCTTGTGTTTGTGCACAAACACAAGCTGCCCGGTCATTTTGAGATGAACAACCAAGCTGTAATCGGTACTGAGATCAATTAATAAAACTTTGGCCCGGCGGCGCACATCGGTGATGGTGGCACCGATCAAAAACTCCTGCACATCAGATTCGGCATTCGGAAAGCTCTTAGGCGTATCAAAATCCACGGCTTTTACGATTTTGCCGATAATTAAATTATGCAGTCCTCTGCGCACCGTTTCAACTTCAGGAAGTTCAGGCATTGGTTGCCCCTTGTCTCCACCCAGTAGTAGAACTTCGTGCGCTTTGCCAAAGGCAAAGCAAGTATTTTGCTAAAGCAAAATATACACGAAGTCTCACTACTGGGCGCACCTCTGGCAACTCTGGCATACAGATATTGTACGCTAAGGCGCCGGGTTTGTGACTGCCAAGTAGCCACGCTGGGCCACATGCGTCCAGAGCTGCATGAACTTTGTTCGGTCGTACACCCGATTAGGCCCAGCGTAGCGGGCTGGGTTGTGTGCAACAACCTTATCTTTGCCAATACTTACCAGTGTTAGTTTATGCACAATATCATGCAGATGATTCCAGCTTGATTCGCTATCAGCATCCACCACGCAACGCACTTGAGCATCAGGCATTTTATTACGAATAGAACGGACGAGCTTGGACAATCCGGCAAGTCCGATACCATCAAAAACAGTTACAGCCGTTTCGCCCACGCTGCCCGATAATACCGAGGACCGTTCGATATACACCCCCGCTTGTTCGTTAGTCATAATTCTATCCAAATACCTACTGTAACCATCTGTTTGCGAGTCTGCGATGCGATGCGCAAACACGGCCGCCGGCAGCGATTGCCCGCGGCCGGTAATACCACCATCCACCATCAATACATTGGCAAGCGCACAATGCGTCGACATATCACCCATGGCAACAAAGGGCACCGGATCAAAATCAACACCCTCAACCTCATCCGCCTCCATTTCAGCCATGTCATCAGCGGCCTCGGTCATTATTTCATGTTTGAGTAGCTTGAGTTTTTCAAGTTCGGGACCATAGCCATATCCCGCGATTTGGGTATGATGCTCCTGGTAATTAACACTGTATAGATTCTCGAGTGTAAGCTTGGGATGTATTCCAGCAAGTTCCTTTGCAAATTCGGCATATACGGTATTAAACTAGGCCGTATAGCGACCCCTGACATGCCGGCCGGTGAATTCGCCATTAAACACCTCTCTGAATCTGTCCAAGTAGTAGCAGTGCTCTTCCTGGTCCGACAGATGAACTCTTTCCTCTGGAAACTCCGCGTCTCGATAGTTCTCCAGCAGCTGGTTGTAGGTATCGTAATTCGATAAAGCCATAGTTGTATTATGCGTATAATACAACTATTTAGATTAAAGTCAATATCTCAGGCGGCCAGCGGACGGTCTTGCAAGCGTGCAATGGTCTCGATGAGATGCTGAGCAATTGGCTCTGGTTCACGCATAAAAGTCATGTGGCCGCCTGACAATACCAAGCTGTTATCGCAGGCCATAGACGCTCCCGGCACCATATCATCGCGGTGCCAGATATGTCCCACATGCACCCCGCGCGCTCGTAAGTATTCGACATCAGAACTGACGTCAATACCCTGCAGGGCCACTGACTCACCGATAAAATATGGCAGCTCTAACAAGGATGTGCTCTGCGCCACTTTGGCCGTAATCTTTACCCGATCACGTACCGGCATAGAGTGAATATCGCCCATGCAGTGCAACGCAAATTTACCTAGAGCCAGCGCGCCTTCTTCTTCGAATTCATGCGGCTCATACATACCGGGCGCGTCAATGGTTTCTACGGCCAGCCGGGGACTTTCGGCATTTTTCTGGGGATGGTCTACTTGATATACGGCAGCTTTAACCACGTTTATACCACCTTGTGACTGGCCCACAAACATCAGAAGCCCTGGGTGGAGTGTGTCGTTCACAATATCGGACGATCCTTTGAGGCTCTGCGAACGGTGCTTGGGTGCGCGAGAGCTGCCAAACAGGGCCTTGAGCGGCGAGTGCTTGCGGGTTGTGGCCACGGTACCGGTATTAACCTTACCGTCGCTCATTTCGTACAGCGTCTTAGCGATTACCTCCATGGATTTGCTGTTTGGATCACCTAGGCCACCCTTGAACAGCACCACTACGCCACCAATTTTTTGCTCCCGTGCATAGCGCATAGAAAGCTCAAAACCTGTTTCTCTAAACTGGCCCGGTATTGTTTCAGTGTTGTTGCCGCCGGATGCTTTTGCCATAAGTAAATTGCTTATTATTGTAAGCCCTGCCGTAGTTTTTACAAGCAGGAAATCTACCTCGTTTGCCAATTACTCATAACTTGAGTCTATCCTTTCATGGCATCATATTTACGTTATTTTATCAATATTTGTATCTGTTATACTGTAGCGATGGACAGTTTGCAGGACATCTTGGGCAAGCGGAGCTTTGACGAGCCGCCAGAAGTGGCGACTATCAAGACTTTTGTACGCAAACAATTCAGTATGGATGTCGGTGTTATGGTGGGGCCGCATAGCATCACCATTATGACTCCGTCCGCCGGGCTGGCCGGCAGTCTGCGGCCCTTATTACATAAACTTAAAAAAGAATTGAACTCTGATAAAAAGCTATTTATCAGGATTGGGGAGTAGAATAGAAAGATGGCAGAGACACTTACCGACGAACAATTATTGCGTGAACTTGAACCGACTGTGGATAGAGAGCTCGAGAGACACCTGGCAACCGCTAAGCCGTGGTATCCGCACGAATTAATTCCCTATTCACGTGCACAAGATTTTGAAAGGGGCTATGTCTGGGAACCCGAGGATTCTGGCGTGCGCCTGAATCAAGGTACTCGCAGTGCTCTCATTGTGAATCTACTGACCGAAGATAATCTGCCGCATTATTTTAATACTATAAGTCGAATGTTCGGCAATGATGGCCCATGGGGCGTATGGTCTAAGCGCTGGACCGCAGAAGAGGCTCGACATTCAGATGTTATCAGCGGCTACCTACGGGCAACTCGTGCCGTAGACCCTGTCTTATTAGAAGACAATCGTATGCTTCAACTCAGTGGTGGCATTGTGCCGCAACCCAATGCTGCAGTAGATGGCATTGTGTACGTTGCCCTGCAGGAACTTGCAACTCGTATAGCGCACCGTAACACTGGTGAACGGCTAAAAATTGAAGACCCGGTCGGCTTTGAAGTTATGCGTCGGGTTGCACAAGATGAAAACCTGCACCACATTTTCTACCGTAATCTAGGCACGGCAGCACTGGAGCTTGATGCTGCCGCTATGATCAGAGCCACAGAAAGGCAGCTCCTTAATTTTGAAATGCCAGGAACAGGTATACCCAAATTTGACGAATACACCGGTGAAATTAGCCTGGAGGGTATTTACGGCATTAATGAATTCCATGATCTGGCCAGTACTGTCATCAACACACATTGGCGGCTCTTTGACCGCAAAGGGATAGATGGAGAGACTGATAAAAGCCTGGAGAAGATAGAGAGACGGCTTAAAGTGCTGGGTCGACTAGCCACAAGAGAGACCGAACTTCGCGAGGAGTCACAGGCAGCTGGCGAACGCGTCTAACTCAGGATAGTTGTGATCTCTTGCTGTACCTGCTCTGGTGACTCGTAAGTAATACCGGTCATTCCCACATCCTCTGATGCCTCGGCGTAACGGGCCTGGTCATCAATGAACACACATTCTTCTGTCTCAACGCCTAGCCTTTCTGCAATCAGCCGGTACATCTTGGGGTCTGGCTTAACCAGTTGTGATTCAAAGCTCAGTACCGTGGCGTCAAAAACACCCGCCTGCTCGGGCGTAAACAGCTGGTGAACAACATCGTAGTTCGCGTTGCTCAGTAGACCGATTTTGTACTTGGGCTTGAGCTCTTTTTGTATAAATTCGAATAATTCCAGGTTTGGCACGCGCCGTCCTACTGCATCACGCAGCTCTTGCTCGCTGCAGCCCATCAGTTCAGAGGCAGCTTTGAAGTAATCGTCATTGCTGATCATCCCAAATTCGTTTTGCTTGCCCAGATCCACCACCTGATTGGCAAGCTCCTGATTATCGCCAATATAGCGGCGTTTAAAAGGCGTCCAGCCATCTTCGGCCAACACGCCGAAACAGTCGAATACAATCGCCTTGATCACAAGGCTATTGTATAGAGTTTAGAGGTTAGAGACTAGAGGTTAGAATCTGGCCTAAGACTTTTTACTATGGGCTTTGAGCCAGGCAGCTATTACCGGGATATCCAGGTGCTCTACGGCAATTTGCACAGCGAAATCTTCAAGTTCTTTATCTGCCAATCCAGCAGTGTCATACCCGTTGTAATTCAGAAATAGCAGTGCTGCCATTATTCCCGTACGTTTATTGCCGTCAATGAATGGGTGATCGGCTATAATTCCGCGCGACAGCACCGCTGCCTTTTCAAAAACAGTTGAGTACAATGCCTCACCGAAAACTTCTTGTTGCATATTCGCAAGTGCCGATTCTACACGGCCACGGTCACGAGCACCTTGAGAACCCCCAGAAGCGTCAATAATTTGAATATGCAGGAGCTCTATATCCTGCAGGTTTAAGAACTTCATCGCTGGCTAAGGTTCTTCAGGGCTTTTTTGTGGCGCTTAATGAGCTGCTGCGCCAGTGCTACAACTTCTTCGGTATGTTGCTCTGGTGTTTCTATCGGCTCGAAAGTCACCTTGACTGCATCGCCCGTCTTAAAGCCGGACATTTTGAAGTCCTTAGCCGGAACGGTAACTCCGTTACTGTCGCCTATTTTTATAAACTTCTGCACGGTTATAATCTTGTTCATAGTTGTATGATAACAAAATTAGAATTAAATTACAATATTATTATAATATTGTAATTATTATCAGTATTACACTATTTTCCAGGACCAGGTCTTGGAAAATTAGAAACTATGGCATAAGAAGCGTTTGCAGGTCTGATTTGAGCTGGTCAAGGTTTTGGTACAGCACCACTTGCATACCTACAGCCTTAGCGCCATCTACATATTCGGGGCGGTCGTCAATGAATATGCACTCGTCCAATCGAACTCCTAGCCAGTCAGCGGCGATTTCGTAGGCATTAGCCTCTGGCTTGGCGTAGCCTATATCAGACGAGGCGACTATTGTATCAAAGTATTTTTCCAAGAATCCCTCACCGAAAATCTGTGGTAGTCTACCCTTTCCAGTATTTGAAAGCATTCCGACTTTATATTTTTTACGTAGCTCGTCGTTAATATAATCAAGCAGTTCCTGGTTGATTTCTCTGCCGGATGAGACAGCCGTCCGATAGGTTGACTCGCTGACACCAAGCAACTCTGAAATGGCCGGATGGGAGTTTGGAATTTCGCCTTTATCTACTGAAAGCCGAATTGCATCGATTTTTAGCTGATCTTTCTTAAAATCACCGCCTAAACTGGTGTAAGCTGATTCGAGCGTGTCTGTAATGACAACCCCAAAACAGTCGAAGATAATGGCCTTGATCATACTAATATCTTACCAAGATCAGTCTTAAGTTGTGTAAGCCCTTCATACACGAGAGCCTCCATACCCACGGCCTTAGCGCCATCTACATATTCGGGGCGGTCGTCGATGAAGATGCATTCGTCGCAGCGGACGCCGAGCTTATCCGCCGTTATTGCGTAAATTTGCGCCTGTGGCTTGGCGATACCCGTCTGATACGACAGGACTGACTCATCAAATAACTCCAGGTCTTCTTTGGTGAATAGTTCATCCAGCCAATCTTCTGACGCATTCGACAGCATGCCGATTTTCCACTTAGGTTTCAGCTCTGTGGCTATGTAGTTCAGCAATGGCTCGTTGCGCGGATTGTTTTCAAGAAATCGTTCAACCTCTTCATAGGAAGTCTTCGCCAGACGACTGAACTCGCGCATCTGATGTTCAAAGGTAATCTCACCCATACTCGCCTGGCTATCTAACAGCATTGCCTCCCGGGCAGCATCCGCATCGTGCGACAAATATTTTCTGACGAATGGCTCCAAGCTGGCCTCAACCAAAACTCCAAAGCAATCAAAAATTATCGCTTTGATCATACGCGAGTAACATTTTTACTGTTTTAATGGTGTGTTTATTGCCCAGGTAGGCTACGGCTTGGATGCCGGATTCGGCGGCGGCTTTGCAGTTGAGCGCCGTGTCGTCAATAAAAATACATTCTTCGGGGCGCAGCGCCAGGCGGCGGGCTGCCAGCGCAAAGATCTCGGGATCTGGCTTCACCAGGCCGACTTCGCTTGATATTACTACATCGTCAAACAAATCTTTTTGCTCGTCGGGCGTGAAAAACCGGCCGATAATATCATTGCTGACGTTGGTAAGCACCGATACCTTGTACTTGCCACGCATTTCCTCGATAAAGTTCAGGAGTTCCTGA
>CAZJWS010000065.1:0-7117 GCA_964549985.1 uncultured Candidatus Saccharibacteria bacterium
GCCTCTTTGACAATATTGGTATAAAAGGTTTCGCCTGGTTCAAGGGTTCCTGCGGCCGCCGGGCCCCATAGGCCGGGGCCAACTTTTTTCTCAAAACTTCGTTGGGCAAGCAGGATTTCGCCCTTACTATTTACCACTAATAGAGACGAGATTGCCACAATATCGCCTTTGGCAATTTCTGAGCGGTCCTTTTGACCAATCGGATTTCCCTGTTCATCAGTTAAGACAGCAATATTGCTCATCTAAGGCTCCTCGCGGCATCACGGTCTTGGTCGCGTTTTTTTATTGTTTCCCTCTTGTCATACTTGCGCTTGCCGCGGCCTACGGCGATCTCGAGCTTAATAAACCGGCCTTTGGTCTTGAGCCTGACGGGTATAATGGTGTTGCCTTGTTGTTTGGCTTCGATGAGCTGATTGAGTTCGCGCTTTTTGAGAAGTAATTTGCGGTTGCGGATCTGGACTTCGCTGGGCAGATTGGCCATGTTGGTTTTGAGGGGTGTCACCAGCGAGTTCATAAGCCAGGCTTCGCCGTCTTTGATCTGGACGAAAGCGCCCTGCAACGATCCATGATGCTCACGTAAACTGCGTGTTTCTGCCCCTGTTAAGACAATACCAGCAATAAACGTGTCCTTGAGTTCGTAGTCAAAACGGGCACGCTTGTTGGCAATAATACCGGAATTATCATGCTTTTTCTTCATCTGTAATCACTATTTTAGCCGCTATCTGTTGATTTTGATAGCAACAGGTATAAATTATAGCATAAGCCTATTGACAAATCAACCAGAGTATGCTAAAATGAATAGAGAGTTGGCTAAGGTTTGATTTTCACGGCTCAATCGAAGAAAAGCGGGCTGAACTGTATAACCAAGGAATATAATCAAAAGATATGAAAATACATGAACGATTCCCGCGTAACCGAATTATAGCGGCAGCAGCTATGTCTGGTACCTTGCTGGCGGGCTGCAGTACTATATCGGTAGAGAATATCCGGGAAGAGTCGTCTCCAGTGGTTCGAGCGGATTTAGATCACGGCGGCCGCTTAATATGGCACGGCGACGGTATTACTGAAGCACGACAGTACCGTATTGTTGGTAATGACTGTCTTAAGGATACGCCGTATGACCCCATTGTTACCGGGGGCGGCCAGCCGGCCTTGGCCGAGCTAGAGTATGACGATAACGGTGGCTTGGTACTCGCCCTTCAGCCGGCTCGGGTATATGGGGCAGATGCGGAGACATTGCGCCTGACTGGTTTCGATAATTACGAACAGCCGCTTGCGCCTGCTGACGAGGAGTCGGTGGCTATCTTCAGTCGATACGGTTGCTAGAACTTCAGCGTACTAAACGCTGGCCGGACGGTTATTCTATCCGGCTACAGAAGTATATTTTACCATAAGCCTATTGACAAATCAACCAAAGTGTGCTACAATGTAAAGAGAATAACCTTTAGGAGTTTCAGGAATGGCTAATCTGGTATCAAGAGTGGGAGATTTCAATAAGGCGTTTGTGGTGGGCGGCTACGGCCAGTCCCCAGATGCTCTTGGCCCTTTGGCTGAGGCTATTGGCGACCACGCTGGCTTTAATCTCAACAAAACGCCTGATGTAGCAACACTTGGTAAAGCCATGCTCTTCAACCGGTCGTTTAACCGGGAGGCATCACGCCGCCTGGTTGTTGCTCTGTCTTTTGGCCCTCGGGCTGTAAACCGCGCTGGGGCAATCATTGTCTTAAATGGCGCAGAGCCTACTCCAATCAAGGATCAGATCGATGGTGTGAAAGCTGATACCCAAGAGCATCGTGATCAGATGGGCCGCGAGCCACATGTACCAGAATTTAGTCCAATGGGCATGTATCTTGAGTACGCCAAACACCCAATTGTTGCTGCGACGACTCCGTTTAGAATCCGCAACTTCTCGACCCTTGATAAGCTGATCGACCATGGTGTCGAAGCCTACCCTGGCGGCCGTGCATACTTCCCTGGCATCGAGGACGAATATGGCTTTGGCCATAACGGCGAAGTCGAGCGCGCCCGCGAGCACGGCATCGTAGCCGATATGTTCCCCGGTTTCCACGGCCAGGCTCTCTACCATCCGCAGGCTACTGCTCAGCGAATTTACGATCAGGTAGACGGTATAATCCTGCGCTAGTTTTGCTCTAGTTCAGCATTGCGGGCGTGAATCTTGCCAATCTCTTGCTTGGCGGTATTCCATACATCCGGCTCATTCTTAGACACTTTGAGCCAGTACCACCACTCGGCACCCCATAGGTCCATAGTGCGCATACCGGTAGCTCGACCGTATTCGATACGGTCAACCAGCCTGTCTGCATCCATGGATTTGTACTGTTCGGCAACGGGTGTTGATTTGGTGCCGCCAAATTTATCGGGCGTCCAGGGTTCGGCCTGGAGCTCGTGCATAAATACGGGCCTGCCACGTGTCAGCTCAGTAAAGCCAGCCCGGAAGGCGTAATACCAGGCAGGAATCGGATACTCAAAGTAGCGCATAGTTATAAACTTGTCCCAGACACGCTTGTACACAGAGATGGCCCAAACATCTGGCTTGGGGTCGCCTATGGGCGTGCCGATGGCATTGTTGCTCATGCTCACTACAACGGGCGTGACAGGGTCCAGGCGTTTGATTAGGTTGTACTCACTGACTAGCCGGTCGCGGTTGAAGTCATAACAAATGCCAAAGGCTTTCAGGAAAAACTCGTTTTCCAGCTGGTAGCTGTCCAGAGCCGGACTGTCTTTGTAGCGTTGTACCGTATTGCCAATAAAATCTTCGAGCGGTTTGTACCAGCTCTGCCCTGGCATTTCCTGAGCCCAGGAGGGCATGTGGCATTCGGGCCAACGGGGTTGGCGCAGGCCCAGCGCCAGGCTTACCTTGACACCGTGCTCCTCGGCCATCTGCATTTGCCAGTCGAGTTCGTCGTAATTGTACAGCCCGCGGTCTTTTTCGATATCGCTCCAGTAGCTGACCAGCCGCAAGCGCTTAACGCCAAGGTCGTTGATAATGGCAGACAGGGTTTCTTTGGGGTCAAGATCGTAGTAGCGGGCATAGTTGGGTATGAAGGTGGCGCCGACATTGAGCGGGGTGTTTTCGTACTTTTTGATATACCACTGGGCAAGTCCGTACATGCTGCCAACGGACAGAATAATCAGTGCCATAAGGCCGATAGCAAAACGCTGCCAGAACTTGTGGCGCACACTCCACAGACTCAGGCGGTACCAGAACACTTGCCAGAAGCCAGCGTGCTTGGGGGGAGTTTTTAGGGTGGTTTTGAAAGGTTTCTCAGGTTTATCTTGGTTGGGCATGGTATGATTGGTTTTAAAGTAATGAAGAAGCTAACGCTTAGTATAGTTATACCAGTTTATAACGAACAGGACTACATTGTTTCGTGTTTACAGTCTATTGCACGGCAAACCGAACTGCCCGACGAAGTGATAGTGGTTGATAATAATTGCAGTGATAATACGGTAGATTTGGCCCGCAAGTTTGCTTTTGTGACGGTGGTACAGGCAAAACGCCAGGGTATCGTGCACGCGCGCAATCGCGGCTTTAACGCGGCCCGCGGCGATATTATCGGCCGTATAGATGCCGACACGGTGCTTGAGCCTGATTGGGTAGAAACGGTCAAGGCGTATTTCACGGCTCGGCCTGCGGCAGGTGCCATAACCGGCAACTGCTATTTTTATGATTTTCCAGCCACCAAGGCTACGCAGTTTATTCATCACCTCACCTATTACTCTGTCCAGAAACTGCTGGCGGGTACGGATGTGTTGTGGGGGTCTAACATGGCACTACGGCGTACTGATTGGAGAAAAATAAAGAACCGGTGCAACCAGGGAGCAGATGTACACGAAGATATCGATCTGACACTGCATATGAAGTCCGCTGAGATGTCGATTGAACGGCTGGCAGGGCTACAGGCTGGAGTGTCTATGCGGCGCGGCGATCTGACACCCGATAGTGTGATCAGCTATCTGACACCGTGGCCCAAGACCTATTGGGCCAGCGGCCGTTACGGCGCGGCGATTGGCGTCAGCTTCTTGTTTGTCTGGGTATTGTTTTGGGTGATTCCGGTGCTGTATGCCCGGGCCGGCGTATCCCGGTTATTGGCAGAGTTACGGGTTTAGTTCCTGCTCTTCGCGGATTTGCCTGCGGCGTAGGACCAGAGGCATTTTATCCATGTGCAGAAGCAGGTAAAAAATCCAGAAGGCAGCTATCAAACCAGCCCAACCCAGTATGACAGCCCATACGGACCCGGTCAGTGTCTGAAATACTTTATCCAGCCCAAAGAAGTACATTGGGTTAATCATTTGGACATCGTGTTTGGCCACCGCCAGGACAAAGACGATTGCCAGATGAATCGCCGCCGATACCCCGAGCAGCAATGCAAGGGCGTGCAAGCCCTTGAAAAAGTGTTTTCGCATTACGCCTTAGTATAGCAAATTTGTGCTGGTTACTCTGCCGGGCTGGTGGTCTTTTTGTCGCCGTCCTGATTGATGCTGCAATTGCCCCAGAGACCTCTGCCCTGTTCACGGGCTTCGCGCTCATATCCCCGGAATTCCTCCAGCTTCTCAAACGGGAACAGCGTATAGGCAAAGCCATAGCCGGCTCTGATAATCTCGGCTTGCACCAACCGGTTATCGGGCAGATAAACATAGCGTAGCAGGCGGTTGTAGCGGTCGCGGTTGGTATTGGTGGGATCGGCTTCCAGCCGGACCGGGTTAGTGCCGATGAGGTTTTTGGTAAATTCTGATGCGGCCTTGCCAAAGCATTGCACCGGCACGCGCGGATCTTGGGTTTCGGGTGTGTCGACGCCGATCATTCGGATGCGCTCTTTAGTGCCGTTCATGTCTACGGTGATGGTGTCGCCATCCTCAAAGCTGGCTACATTGTAGGTACCGGGCGGCGGTGGCAAAGCTTCCTTGGGCTTCTCTATCCAACCCTGCTGTTGGGCTAGCCAGATCGCGCCGGCCATCAGCAGGCCAAAAAGTAGTGATAACAGCTGTGTCCGTTGGCGTTTAGTCAAAAGTTTACGGGCCATAAAATTAAGTATAGCAACCAACCCGTACTGCAGAAGCATTAACCTGACCATATTCACTTTTTGGTTCGGCCGGACCAAAAAGTGAATATTTGATAAGGATAGTCGGGAGTATAAAAGTAGTAGCTATTTGTGTAGGGGTCCGTATAATGAGCTTAAATATAAGCGGAATTACAAATGACCCCTGAAAATCAAGAGCCTTCACCCCAACAAACTACTGTTAGTATGCCAAGCCCGCCAGAAAAACACAGTAAAATGACACGCAAAAAATGGCTGCTGGTTGCAGGCCTGGCGTTTGGCTGCGTATTGATTGTTGGTGCGGTGTCTTACCTCTTGTTCAAAAAAGATACATCTGCTCCGCAAGCCAAAAACGATATGCTCAACGATACCGTGGCGGACAAAGCGGTCTTTGAGAATGCAACAAACAATCTGTTTTTCCAGGCGGGTTCAAAGATAATTGCATATGATACTACGAATAAAACACCCGTTACGGTGAGTGATGCCCTGCCCGAAGACAGTAGCATTTTGGATTTTTATGCGGGAGCGGAAGGCTGGCGCGCATTTTATCTTGAGACCATAAAAAGCGGGGACAATGAGCCGTCCATACTCTCGTTAAAATTTGTGGAGAACGGCGAGCCTGCTAAGGAGTTAGCGTCACAAACGGCATTTTTCTGGCCCAAGGCAAATGCGCGCGAGAAAGTCGTAGCGTA
Source organism: uncultured Candidatus Saccharibacteria bacterium (assembly GCA_964549985.1). GTDB lineage: Bacteria > Patescibacteriota > Saccharimonadia > Saccharimonadales > JACDBH01 > CAZJWS01. The sequence goes on from CAZJWS010000065.1 coordinate 5,753, forward strand.
TAGTACGACTCCCCAAATTTATAATGAAGATACGGGCGACAACACAACGAAAACATACTACAGCAAAGACCTTGCCGAACCACAACTCGTCTATGAAAGTGACCGGTACAACTTTGATGCCCAAAAAGTTCCTCCGTATTCTGTCAGAGATCCTCACTTTGTTTTGAGTGATCTTTCGCCGGATGGCAACCAGGCGCTATTTGCCCGTTATCGTTGTTTTGATTGTGATGCATTTCCTGGTGGTAGCTATGTAGAGTTTGATTTTACCTCATCGGCTATGCGGCCGGTTGACCTGGGGGGAGCATCCGAAACCAGTGAGCTGCAATATGACAAAACACAAAAGGCCAGGTTCTTGCTTAATGAATTTGTGAACCCAAGTTACCAAGGGGGTATTGGTGATTACAGCGGGTTTGGAATGAAACTATCACGCTTTGATAGTCCAGCTCAGAAAGCACTGATATTTGAAGAAGAGAACGATAACTGGCAACTGGATCCGCCAGTATCCCCTGATCTGTCTATGATAGCTTATGGAGTTTATGACAATCCAGGAGAGTGGACGCCTGCACATATTGAGGGAGTGTATGTGCTGGGCGGCACTAGCATTGCAAGCGCTACCAGGCTTCCTGTTGACGGGCTTGTTGGCACGAGTGTTTATGGTGTGAGTAATATCAAGAACGGCTGTTTGGGGCTGCAAACCTTAACATCAAATGACCCAAATCTTCCTACGCAAAACATTGGAGTTGCCTGTAAGGTTGGCGAGACTTACAAGTACACATTGCTTGCTGAGTTGGAGCATCAAAACTACTCTCCAGTAAGCCAAATCTTGTTTTAGAGCGTGATGTCTCTAATTCAATCCGCCATGTGTTCGCCGGGGGCGGCTTTGCGCGGCTTTTTGAATAACTGCGAGCCGATAATGCCACCGGCCAGTAGTGCCCCGATGATGAGCAAGCTGAGGTTGGTCGGAATATGTATGTTAAACCAATCCAGGCCAAGGACGTGGGATGGGGCGATGGTGAGTTTGACACCCACAAACAGCAGCAACATGGCCAAACAGTAGTTAAGCAGCCAGAACGACTCCTTGAGGATATCAAACACAAAGTAGAGTGCGCGCATGCCCAGGATGGCGGCGGCGTTGCTGGCAATGATGATGAACGGCTCGTTAGATACCGCTAGGACGGCCGGAACGGAGTCAACCGCAAACACTACATCGGTGAATTCCACCACCAGCAACGCTACGAACAGCATGGTAGCCATGCGCTTGCCGTTCTCTATAGTAAAGAGTTTATGGCCGTCCAGTTTGTGGCTTACCGGCACGATCTTTTTGACCAGCGCAATAAATTTGCCAGTGGCGGGGTCGTACTCATG
>CAZJWS010000066.1:0-5376 GCA_964549985.1 uncultured Candidatus Saccharibacteria bacterium
TGATTATGAAAAGTTCGCTGCAATTGGTAATGAAGTCGGTGCGGTTTTAATGGCTGATATGGCTCATGTTGCCGGACTTATCGCGGGTAAAGCGCTGCCCAATCCATTTGACTACGGTTTTCACATTATCACCAGCACCACGCACAAGACTTTGCGCGGTCCGCGCGGCGGTCTGATCTTGAGCAAGGGCGTGGTGGGTAACCCGCTTAAAGCTCCCGAGAAAACCATCGAAAATCTGCCTACCCTCATCGACCGCGAAGTTTTTCCGGGTATGCAGGGCGGTCCGCATATGAACAACACACTTGCCAAAGCTGTTGCCTTTGGTGAGGCATTGCAGCCAGAGTTCCAGACTTACGCGCAGCAGATACTTAAAAATGCCCAGGCACTGGCCAAGGCTCTAATGGATAAAGGCTTCAAACTTGTCACCAATGGCACCGATAACCATCTGATTATGATCGATATGCCGCGCAGTTTTGACATTAATGGGCGTGAGGCCCAGGATGTGCTGGACCGGGTTGGCCTGACGGGTAACTGTAATGCCATCCCCGATGATCCATTGCCGCCATTCCGTCCAAGTGGCTTCCGCTTGGGTACGCCCGCTATCACTACGCGCGGACTCAAAGAAACCGATATGGAATTCGTCGCCGAGCATATGTTGCGCGCCATCAAAGCCCGCAACGACGAAAACGAACTGGACAAAATCGAGCAATCGGTGGCCGACTTTGCCAGCCAATTCCCGCTGCCAAGCGATTCGTAAGAATTATTACTGAGCAGGGCAAGCTCACTCAGTATGCTTAGGGTATGGTAGCAACTGTACCCAAAGGAACCGAACGCTGTGTCCGCCGGGCCACCGAGGATTTCTGGCGGGCACCGGCAGATATTGAGCTCCCTATAAATACCACCCGTTTCCGGCGGTTGATCGGCTATGGCGAGCGCGATGTTATCAGGCACAGTCCCGAGCCTGGCTTAAGCACTTATTCACTGGGCTGTGCAGTCACCGGCTGCGAGTGTAGTGTAGAAGTTGTGGCCCGCGACGAAGTGGTCACGCCCATATCTATCCGGGCTGACAGCATGGAAACCTGCCGACGCACCTGATAGCCTAGGGTAGTAACTCTGGTTCGCGTTCCAGCTCTACGCCAAACTGTTTTAAGACTGCATCCGTAACTTTTTGCTGATACTCCAGGAGATCCCGGGTGGATCGGGCCTTTTGATTTACCAGTACTAATGGTTGGTATTTCCAGGTAGTCATACCGGTGGCAGCATCAAGCTTGCCTTTGAACCCGGCTTGTTCCACCAACCAGGCGGCCGATACTTTGTATTGTCCGTTGGGTAGCTCCCAGGCTTTAATGTCTTTGTGGCTTTTTTTGAGGATAGTTAGCTGTTTAGCGGAAATAACCGGATTGGCAAAAAATGAGCCGCTGTTGGCAGTTTTGACAGGGTCTGGCAATTTTTGCGACCTTATCGCAATAACTGCTTTCCTAACTTGTAGTAAAGAAGGACTCGTCAGTCCTTTTTCATCCAGATAGCGCTGCAGGGTATCATAAAATGGCGGTTGTGGCGCAGTCTTGTGCAGGCGCAAAGTAATAGAGCTTATCAGGAATCGGCCGTTATCAGTAGCCTTAAACCGTGAAGTTCGGTAGCCAAAGGCACATTCCTCGCCTTGCAGGGTAACAAACTCTTTTTCCATGCGGTCATAAGCCTCCAGGCTTACCAGTGTCTGAGCGATCTCTTGGCCATAGGCACCTACATTCTGTACCGGTGTTGCACCGGCAGTACCAGGGATAAGTGACAGGCATTCTACACCGGCCAGCTTGAGCCCCACTAACTGGTCTACAATGGTATCCCAATGTTCGCCAGCACCAATTTCATAAGTAGCGCTCTCTGTATCCTCAGACAGTTTTTTGAATCCCTTAATCTTATTAACCACCAGCAGCCCCTTAAAACCTTCATCGCGCCAGATGATGTTGCTGCCGCTCCCAATCACGCGTACCGGCAGCTGCCGCTCCTCGGCCCAGGTCTCAGCCGCTACCAGGTCTTTTTTGGATTTCACCTCACACAAAAAGTCGGCGGTGCCGCCGAGCCGCATGGTGGAATACAATCTAAGCGATACGTTTTTTAAAATTCTCATCCCGTTAGACCCTCAAAGAGCCTTCTATTGTCAGTGCGCGCCTGAAGTATGCACACGTTCTCAGGCGTGACGCAGTGGCTGTAAGTTGAGTGAGGTCTAACGGGATTCATACTTATGCTTAGTATATCAGCAGCCGACTTAAGTCTTGAAGATTTTGCTGGTTCACCGTAAGATAGTTATATGCAGAGAGGAAAGTTTCCGTACCGGTTGCTGGGCAGCCGATTATCCGAAATCCGTAAAAAATCACTCGAAACCATCCACGAAGTCTCCGGTGCTGTAGAGCTAGAGAGCGACGAGATCACCCGGTTCGAAGCCGGCGAGAAGCGTCCGAGCGAAGATATCCTATCGCTGCTGATAGATCACTTTGATATCAAAGACGAAGATGCCGACGAGCTTTGGGAACTAGCAGGTTACAGTGCCTCTGCCGCTTCAGTTGATCTGCCGCAAATGCCCACACTCGTCGTAGTGCCAAATGACACCCGTATTATCTACACCGACACCGCCAATGTGACGGTCAATAACTTCGGTGTGGTGATGAACTTTATGCAAAACGGTGCCAACAACCAGCCGCTATCCATCGCGCGCATCGGTATGAGCCTGGACCACGCCAAGAGTGTCCTGGAAGTTCTAGGCAAAACCATTGCCCAGGCCGAAGCCGCCAAAACTCCGAAATCGCTGCCATCAGGCATAGTCAAAGAGACTTCAAATAAAAAGTCCCGGAACAAATGAGCCGGCAATAGCTGCAGGCCACACGATTTCGTTAAAAATTAAACCTTTTCATATCACTGCGATGCCAGTTCGGTATCGATTCTTTTGTCTAGCTCGTCCATAGTTTTCATGAATTCAGCGGACAAATTAATATCATATTTGCTTGCCAGGACTAAAACTGACCACAGGCAGTCGCTCAATTCATGTGCTAGCTTTGTATCAACATCATCCATAGCCCTAAGTCCATGTTTTGCCATAATAATTTTAGATAAATCGCCTACGTCTCCCACAAAACCAGCCATCAGTTGTTGCTCGTTCCAGACTACGCCACGTTGTTTCTGATTTAGGACATCGTATTTATTCCTGATCTCAATTGCTCTCTTTTGGATATCATCAAAATTCATTGTCCTAATAATAGCAAAAAGTAGACGCCGGAACGGTGTCTACTGGCTAAATTCTGTTTGGTACGCCCGGCGCGATTCGAACGCACGACCTTTGGTACCGGAAACCAACGCTCTATCCAGCTGAGCTACGGGCGCGTATACAGCTTCAGAATTATAACCTACAACAGGGGTGAAAAGAAAGTAATTTATATAATACTATTGACAAATAGTAACAAATATAGTAATATGTAATGCATAAGGCCGCTCTCCTATAAGACAGCGGCATAGGAGTTAATTGCGTGAAAAAATTACTAACTACCTCTGTAATTGCAAGCTTAGCAATCGTAACTTTGTCTAGCGGTGTTGCCAGTGCTTGGCACTATAGCATTAAGGGTACTGGTACGTGCCAGACCGATGGTTCGTACAAGATTACCTGGACACTTGATAACACCTCTGAGCCAACTGCTCTTGAGATCAAGCAGTCAAACCGCAGTGTAGTCAAGGCTGGCGACAGCGTACCTGCAAAGCAGAAAAAGAACTTCACTGAAACAGTTGATGGAACTAAAGCTGGCAGCTACACCCTGACCCTTCGTGGCGACTGGAAAGGCGACCGCAGCAACCAAAAGCAAGAGGCTACGGTAAAGCTTGACAAGCCTTGCGAGCAGCCAAAGCAGCCAGAGCCACCAAAAGAACCAGAAACCCCAACCACCCCAGAAGAACCTGGCCGTGGTGCGGGCGAAGTTCTGCCTGCACAAGTAACCGTTGCACCAGTTGGTGCCGTCAATGCTGGTGAAGGTGCTGAGAGTACTAATTACCTCGTTGCTGCGCTTGGCCTGATAGTATCTGCAGCTGGGATTGCTTACGGTGTAGTTCGCCTGGTTAAGGCTCGTAACTAAGCCCGGAAGCTCAGTAAAACCTAAGGACAAAAGTCCAGATGAAATCTATACATACTAACAAGGGACCGCTGGCCGCTGGCTGGCGGTCCCTTGTTGACTTTATCAAACAACTGCCAAACAAGAAGGCAATCGGCTTGGCGTTAGTTAGCTTTGCAATCTTGCTGATGTTCGGACTGGCGATGTTTCAGCCGGTTAGGCAGCCGCATCTTTCGGTAGCTACGGTTCCGACTACGGCAGAAAAAACAGAAGCCGTTGCTTTACAGCGCTCCGAGCCGGTACGGCTCAGGATTGGCAAAATCGGTGTTGATGCGCCATTTATATCACTTGGGCTCAAGACCGACGGCACGATGCAAACACCCAATAACGGTGTGGACGTGGGCTGGTATAAGTATGCACCGACTCCCGGTGAATCCGGTCCCGCCGTGGTAGCCGCTCACGTTGACACCAAGGCCGGACCAGCAGTTTTTGCCCGGCTTGACGAGCTTGCTCCTGGCGACACCTTTGCCATTGACCGCGCCGATGGCACCACCGCAACCTTTGTAGTAACAGAGGTCAAGCAATATCCGCAGAGTAATTTCCCAACCGAGGAAGTATACGGCAATATTGATCACGCGGGCATTCGCTTAATTACCTGTGCAGGTACATTTAGCCGTGATGCGGGCCGCTACAGCCACAACACCATTGTGTTTGGCTCGCTTCTAGCTGATTAGGCTAGTAATTAAAGACCAATAAAAACACCATCCTTAGAATGGTGTTTTTATTGGTACAGCATTCTTGCACAGGTTAGAACTATGTTTATGCGTATGGATGCGGAAACAGTGATTTAGCTGAAGCCGCTTTTAGTGAGTCCCCATCAGGTACTATCACGCTTATGGCTGGGGCATACTCATATAAAATCTGTCGACAGTTACCGCAAGGTGCAATAACAACGGGCTCGTTAGCTTCATTTAGTAATACGGCGACAATTGATCGAAGATCTGTTTGTTTATCCGCAAGAGCATTTGATAATGCAATAGGCTCAGCGCATACATCAAAGCCTTTTGTATCGAGATGTAGTGATAAATAGACCTTGTCCTTACATCTCACCGCGCATGCAACATGGTGTTTACCCTTAGTGTAATTCTTGATTATATGATCGCTAGCGATTTGGACGAGTTCGTTGTCGTTTTCTGATAATTCCATGTAGTAATCATAACAAACAAAAACCCCTCTTCTAAAAGGAGTTTAAGCATAGGCGTTTTGGTACCCGCGGAGGGATTCG
>CAZJWS010000066.1:5386-7018 GCA_964549985.1 uncultured Candidatus Saccharibacteria bacterium
GGGATTCGAACCCCCGACTTCCTCGTCCGAAGCGAGGCGCTCTAGTCCGCTGAGCTACGCAGGCATAATAACTTGTATGCCTTATACTATCATTTTTCGAGAGTGCGTTCGTATTCTATGACAGTTTGAACATACGATCTCACATTTAAGTACTTCTTCTTTTACTTTTTTCCAGCTCCCACCGTTTACCAGTTTACTTACAAGAAAACTCTTGTCTTCGATGTGGTCAAAATCCATCACGTAGTATGGATATCGTTCTCCACAATCATAGCATGGCGAAGATTCTTTTACTTGCCTTACCCACTCGCGAAGTGCCGACCTCTTGCGGTAAGCTTTGTCTATATAAGACTGTTTATTCGCATAATAATGCCTGCGTATCGCTTCTCGCTGCTTTTCCTTATCCTTCCAAGGCATAAAGGGATTATATCACATACATAAATTCTAACCCCTAACGATTTTTTACAGAGGTGATTTCCAGTCGGGGTCGTAGAATTTGGCTACGGTTTCCAGATAGACTCTACCAATATCGATTGTTGGTCCACTGTGCGGGAACTTAAAAAAGTACAGGCCGGGAGCCGTATTGATTTCTAAAATATAAGGACGGCCATCCGCAACGATGAAATCAACGGCGCCAAAAACGAGCCCGACTTTTTGCATGGCAGCCTTTGCGAGTGTCAGTACCTGCTCATCCCAGTCGGCTTGCTCAAGGGCAATCCGACGTACACTCTTTGGATCGTTTATACGGCCCGGAAAGTCGCGTTTGTGAACCGCTAGTACCCTGTCACTAAGTATAAGGACGCGTATTTCTGTACCGCGAATATATTGCTCAAAAATCATATTTTTAAACGGCAAGGAATCGAGGTTTTTGATATCAGAAACCAGGTGCACATCCTGGGATTGGCGTCCACGGGTGGGCTTGGCAATAATCTTGCCGTGTGTATGAAAAAACTCATGCAATTCGTTCAGGCTGTGCGGCAGAAGGAACGGTATATTTGGTAGGTTGGCTTCTGCAAACAGCAGGCGACTGGCATGTTTGTTGCTGGCGAGATAACTCGCAAGCTCGTTATTGAGGGGAGAAGTAGAGAAGAATAAAGTGTGACGTAAGTCACAAACCTCAATGGAAACCAGCCCGTAGTCTGATTGACGTTGAGGTTTGAGGTTCAGGCGTGACGCAGCATCAAAAAGTATGTCGAATGTTTCCTGGGCGTGCATAAGCCCTTATTGTATCGCATTACTGAAGGATAACTGTTGCAAGTCCCAGGAATGCCAGGAAGCCAAGTACGTCGGTGGCAGTGGTGATAAAGATAGTAGCGGAGGCTGCCGGGTCTTTGCCGAGCTTGGACATGATAAGCGGCACAAGCGTGCCGAAGAATGCAGCGACGAGCATGTTAATGACCATGGCTAGCGCTAATATAAGAGCGATCTTAAAGTCCCGATTGACAACAATAACAACAGCAGCGACCAGAATACCATTAATCAGACCGTTGACCAAACCTGCGCCCAGCTCGTTCCACAGAGTTTTCCAGGCAGTTTTGAGTTCAATCTGTTTGAGTGCGATACCACGTACCAGAACGGCTAAGGTTTGAGTGGCTGAGTTACCACCCATACCAGCTACGATGGGCATATACACAG
>CAZJWS010000067.1:0-259 GCA_964549985.1 uncultured Candidatus Saccharibacteria bacterium
CAGAACGGTTGCGCCCTTGTCCAGCCAGAGGCTCGAAAGATTGACGGCGCCGTCCAGGTAACCGCCCGGGTTGCCGCGCAGATCAAGCACAACGCCTTTTACATTGGCAGCCTTAAACTCAGCGGCAGCCTTCTGGGCCTTAGCGGCATCCTTAGCATCCTTGGCAACAACAGCGGGGTCCTTCCAGCCACCCTTGACAACAGCCTTGATGACACCGACGGCGATGGTCTGGCGCATATCACGGACGGCGAAACGACCG
>CAZJWS010000067.1:269-7001 GCA_964549985.1 uncultured Candidatus Saccharibacteria bacterium
CAAGCGGCTCGTTGCCACGGATGATAGTAAGCGTGACCTGCGTGCCTTTTTCGCCGCGGATTTTGTCTACTGCTTCAGAAATCGTAAGGCCACGAGAGCTTTCGCCGTTAATCTCGGCGATCATGTCCTTGGGTCTCACACCAGCCTTTTCGGCTGGATAGCCTGCAATTGGCGACACAATAATAATATTGTCATCGGCATCCTTGCCAAGCTCGGCACCAATACCCTCAAAGGTACCGTCTATGGAGCTCTGGAACTCTTTGGCGCCCTCGGCATTGAAGTATTCGGTATATGGGACGCCGGTGGCCTTGGCCAGGCCCTCCTTGAGGCCTTCGAGCAGCTTGGCTTCATCAAGTTGGCCGTCAAAATTATCTCTGAGCGACCGGTAAATAGTATCAACACTGGAGTAGTCAAGCTTGTCCGGCAGGCCGTTATTGCTGCTGATTGAGCCGTAGCTGCGGACCTGGATATGCCCGCCGCCCACCATCCAGCCGGCGCCAAATATAACCGCGGTAAATGCTGCTATACCGATGTATCTTAAAATTTTGTTTGGTTTTTTGCGGCCCTTTGCAGGCGCGGCAGTTGGTTGCTGCGAAATTGGTTCGTGCACGCTGAGTATTGCCCTCTTATTTAGCTTATGACTATTGTAGCACGCACAAGCTTAGTTTTTGCTGAGCGGCTATACATGCAAATTCTGGCGCCTCAGAACGAGAAGTAGGCTAACTCCTTCTTCTACGCTGCACCCTTCTTGGCGTTGCGCGAATAGCGTTTGCTATGTCCCGGTATATCTGCTGGGTTTCCAATGTAGTACGGTCATGCGGGATCCTGAATCCCGCGCCAAAAATAGCCGCCCCGCCTACTACACCCGCCACGTACCAAGGGCTACCACCATGAGCTAGTTCGCTTGCGCTATACGATCCCATAGCCAAGCCCGTCAAACTCAATAGGCCGCCTTCAAGTCTGTTCTGGAAGTGTATTTTCGCGGCCTCTTTTTCTTCGCTTAAGGCACTTAGCTCAAGAAATTCTTCAAGATCGGCATTTGGCCAACTCGTGAAACGATGTGTACCTACTTCTACCTCATAGCATGGACCCTCGGGACTGGGAACATCATATAGCTTTGATTCAAGATTTCGTACGGGTTCATTTTCAGCCATTGTGCAGTATTAAATCATGACTAGCGGGATAATGGAATATGAGGGGGCGTTATCTAGAAGTAAACATAGCGGAGGTTTGAGGCCGTGGCGGCGGAGAGCTGGTTCATATCGTACTTGCCCGTACCGGCCCGGTTGTAGTCACTCACTACGATTGAACCATCACCGTTAACCGCTTCTACATACATAACGTGTCCATAGTAACCGTTGTTCGATACTGCAGCCGCGCCAACACGAGGCGTAGAGCTTACAGTGTAACCATATGAAGGGGCGCGGTCATCCCACAGCTTGGCGTTACCAAGCCCTGCAGGCACATAGCCGCCGGCAACACGAACCCGGTATGCCACCCAGTCAGTACAGTTGCGGTAGCCATAGCCGCCCGTGCTCCAGTTCCATGGATTGCCGTTGACACCCCAGTCGTAGTTGTAGCAGTAACCTTCTACCTGGCCCGTATGGATACAGGGCGCCAAGCCCCACGGATAGCCACCGCCGCCGAGCATACCGCCAGAACCACCGAATAGCTTGGCGTTTTCGATGGCCTGTTGGCGCTTCAGCTCGTTGATCTTGGCCTGGTTGTTTTTCATCTGGTTGTTAAAGTCTGCTTGCTGCGACTTATTAAAACTTAGCAGTCGAGCCTGTTCGGCTTTTTGGGCAGCAGAGGCGGCACGGAGCTCCTCCTGCTGCTTGATGATTTTCTCGACTTCTTCTTTTTTGGTCTGAAGTTCTACTTTGAGGGCGGTAATTTTATCAACGGTGGTCTTGATTTTATTCTTCACCACTTCACGGTACTGTTGCTTGTCAAAAAAATCACTGAGGCTTTTGCTGGTTGCAAGCATCTCGATAGTTGAGATGTCTCCCTCTAGATACATTGCCTTGATGTTCTGGCCCAACAGATTTTTTTGTCTGGCCAGTTCGGCTTCTGCCACCACAATCTCTGCTTTGATCTGCTCGGCCTCGGTCTGGCGCTGATTTATCTCTGCCTGGTATTGGTTGATCTGAGCCTGTAGTTGATTAATAGCATCCTGGTAGCTTGCTGCCTCGACCTTGAGAGCATTTACCTGTGCCTGGGTCTGGTTATTGGTGTTTTGGAGGTCGTTGATCTGTTCCTGCAATGACTGGGCGCCCACCAGCCGTACGCTTGCGAAGGAGCCGATGCCAAGGACGGCAACAATGAGCACAAGACCCAAGCGCTGGAGTGCGGTTTTACCTTGAACTAATTTGATTATTTTCATTGTTTTTATTTTATAACTATTTTTACCTACTGATTGTAGCATAATTTACCTTTAAACTCAACCCGGCCGTCTGGCTTGCTGTCTTTCCGGAAAACCAGACAGATAAGACAGCCGGGTCAACCCGCTTACGTTTACTACTGACTACCGATCTTGAACCCTGTACTTGAGTGCAGCTTGGAGCTAAAACCGACCTGTCCGTCCCGTCGGAAAGACAGGCGGGGCACCGGAATGGAGGCGTATTTATCATACGGTGAGTACCGGAGCCGCAGGTTTTAGCCCAAGATGTGCCAAGTACAGGGTTCAAGCGCTTATTTGGTGCGGCTGACGCGTAAATACCGCTGCGTCGCAACATACGAAGAAGTAATACCAATAAAAACACCAATGCCCACCTGCACGCCCAGGATTGGCCAGAAATGATCTGCAAAGAAGCGGCTGGAGAACGCGATGTCGAGCAAGCCAAAGCTGCTGGCACCAAGCGTCTGCGACGCAACGTTGAAAATAACATGGCAGAGTCCGACCGAGATCAATGCCGCAAAAATCCCAATCAGCATGCTCTCTACCAGGAACGGCGCCCGAATATACCACCTGCTGGCACCAAGCAGGCGCATAATGCTGAGCTCGTCACGGCGGTTAAAAATTGCCATCTGGATGGTGTTAAAGATAATCAGAACCGAGATACATGCGAAGACAATCACGCCAATGATACCGGCTTGCCGGATAAAGGTTGTGGCTTTGGCGATCTTATCAATCGCTTCTTTGCGGTCGCCGGAATAGGATGTTTCGTCGGATTGCAACTCTTGAATTTCTGGCTGATCAAGAAAGTTCTTAAGCTCATCTATGATGTCCGGATTCACGAGCTTGAGCCGCAGGCTGGCCGGCAAAGGATTGTCTGTTTGAGAGATTGCCAGCTGCAAGTCGACATTGTCTTTGTTAAGCTCAACATAATCCGCCAGAGCCTGTTCCTTGGAAACATACTGGACCTCACGGACATTCTTGATAGCCTTGAGCTGGTTTACCAGATCGTCTTTTTGCTCCGGGGTGATGGTATCAACCAAAAACACCGACACATCGATACGGTCGCGAATATCCTGAATGGTGTGCGAAAAAGTAGCGTTGGCAATAAAGCTAAACAGCACAATACTGAGCGTTACCACCATCACCGCCATGGCGGCAATACTGAGCCATGCGTTGCGGATAAAGTTGGTTAACCCGCCCTTGAATACACGCCAAAACATGACAAGCTTGCGCGATCTCATAGGGTATATTCTCCGTTTGCATGATCGCTTGCAACCTTGCCGTCGGCAATTACCACGACACGGCGCTTGAGTTTGTTGACAATCTCTTGGTTATGAGTGGTAAGCAGTACGGTGGTGCCGTACTTGTTGATTTTTTCGAGGACGCGGATAACATCCCAGGCGTGCTTGGGGTCGAGGTTGCCTGTCGGCTCGTCGGCTATCAAAATCTTGGGTTGGCGCACAATCGCCCGGGCAATAGCCACGCGCTGGCGTTCGCCGCCTGAGAGTTCCTGCGGCATACTCTTTTCTTTGCCCTTCAGGCCTACAATCTCAAGCACCCGCGGCACGGTGTGCTTGATCTCTTTGCTGCTGATACCGATAATCTCGAGTGCAAAAGCAACATTTTCGTACACTGTCTTATTGGGCAGAAGTTTGAAATCCTGGAAAACTACCCCGATTTTGCGGCGTAGTTTGGGGATGTCACGGTCTTTGAGCCGTTCATAATCGATTCCGCCTACAATAATTTTGCCGGTGGTTGGCTTCTCTTCTCTGGTGAGGAGTTTGAGGAGTGTTGATTTGCCGGCGCCCGATGAACCGACAATAATGACGAATTCTTTTGGCTCGATATGCAGACTGATGCGCTCCAATGCAGTAGCGCCCTTGCGATTATAGGTCTTACTCACGCGGTCCAGTAATATCACCGTGCTAGTATAGCAAAGTGCTTACGTTCTGTCTTGTGTAACTTCTTAGAAGCCGTGGAATTTACGCTCGCGGTGCTTGAGATATGAACGGCGCGTCATCGAGAATAAAATCGTTGCAATAGCCAGCGAGGCCGTGACAACCCCAACCAGTATAAGCACCGATCTATTTTGGCGGATCCAGCGCATGACCGGCGAGAGCACATTGAGCGGATTATCGATCTCTATCACGGTGGATTCACGTATAACAGTGCCGTCAGCCAGTTTGGTCTCGATCAATATGGTGTATTTACCGTTCTCAAGCCGCGTTGTATCAAAGGGCACGGCGGTAGTAGCGGTTTGCACACTTTTGCCGCCAGCACTGTAAATCAGCGAAACAAGGTTATGTTGTTGCGTAAAAGGAGTACCGCTTAGGACGACTTCGCCGCTGAGCGGCTCACTGGATGGCGGAGGGATTGATTGTACATTGGTGAAGTCAGCAACTGCCGCCTCTGACATCAGCTTACAATTATTACCGAACTCCTCCGGTACGCAACCCGGGGCGGCTATGATAAGCCGATCCAGCCTCACATTGGCCTGTACGCCAATCACTTTGAGCAGGTTGCCTTCGGTGTAGTCGAATTGGATTGGCGCTTCTTTGCCACCTACTTTATATGGGACCCACGTCCAGGTGTTGGGCGTAAGCCCGGTTCCGACCACCTCAATACATGCGCCTTGGTTAAATTCAACTAGTAACTTGCTCGTATCGCTTGGGCTCTGCACGCGCGTCCACAGCACATACTCGCCGCTTTTGGGTAAAGTTGGCACATTCAGCCGGATGGCACCAAAGGTAGAGACGTTGTTACAAACCGCAGCAACCTGCTCTGCCGGCGCAACCACCAGCGCGCCAGCCAGCAATAATCCTACCAGTAAAATCAGCCCACCGATTTTCTTCATTACCTTAGAGTATATTAGATTTTCTCTTGTGACTCAAAACTATCTATGAACAGATCGATGTTGCCGTCCAGCACTGCATCGGTATCGCTGGTCTCAACATTAGAACGCAGATCCTTGACCATTTTGTAAGGATGCAAAACATAGCTGCGAATCTGATTGCCCCACGCCGCCTGCTCGTTGGGCCCTTTGAGCTCTGAGATTTTCTCGGCGTGCTGCTCTATCTGTAGTTGTGCCAGCTTGGAGCGCAAGATAGTCATGGCAGTTTCTTTGTTTTGCAACTGGGAGCGCTCGTTCTGAATTGCAACGGTTAGGCCGGTTGGGAGATGCGTAATGCGTACCGCCGAGTCGGTGGTATTGACGCTCTGACCACCGTGTCCTCCGGCGCGGTAGACATCAATTTTGAGTTCTTTTTCATCCAAGGCCAGTTCCTCGGGCTGTTCGATTTTGGGCAGAACCTCTACCTTGGCAAAACTGGTTTGGCGCAGGCTGTCAGCATTAAACGGGCTCAGCCGCACCAGCCGGTGCACCCCGTGTTCGCCCTTGAGTTTGCCAAACACCAATGGACCATCAAGCTTAAGTGTCACTGTCTTTATACCTGCTTCTTCGCCAGCCGATTCAGCAACGGTTACATATTTGATGTTGTGTTGTTCGGCCCAGCGTACATACATGCGCAGCAACATAGCGGCCCAATCCTGGGCGTCGGTACCACCGGCACCAGCGTAAATGCTCAGGATAGCATTGTGCGTGTCATAGGGGCCGCTGTAACGCAGCTCTTTTTTGAGTTCCTCAAATGTTTTTTCACCGGCAATCAGTTGCGTTTCTATATCTTGTGCCAGTTCTGTGTCGCCCAGCTCAATCAACTCCTGGAGTTCTTTGCAGTCTGCTTGGAGTTTTTGCCATGGTTCAATGCGGCCGCTTAGCTCGGCCTGCCTCTTGGATACTGTTGTTGCAGCTTGCGTATCATTCCAAAAGTCCGGGCTAGCCATTTGTTCGGTTAAAGTCGCCTGCTCTGCAACCAGCTCATCGAGTTTGACCTTTGCAGCCGCCTCTTGCACCTGAGTCTGCAATACCTGGATTCTCTTGGCTAAAGTATCCACGCACTTACTCCTGACTACTTGGCCACAGCACCGACAGCTGACCATACAGCTCATCGACAAAAGGCCGGCCGGCGGAACCTAAAATACCCATATCCCACATGTTATCGGAGAACATCAGCTCGGTTGTATTAATAATTCGTGTCTTGGTAACGGCTTTGATACGCTCTGGCAGTGCATAATAATCATCAACCATATCCTCAAAGAAGTAGCGGTTGGTATAGCCTGCCGCCGTACCGGCAACCGTCTGGCCGGAGCGCTGGTAACGGCCGAGCATATATTGCTTGGCGGCCTCGATATCAGCTTCGTCGATATCACCGCTGCGGACACGATTAATCTCGTCCACCATGATTTGGAACAAAGCCTTGGCATTGGCCGGCATCACC
>CAZJWS010000068.1:0-675 GCA_964549985.1 uncultured Candidatus Saccharibacteria bacterium
ATATGTGCATTTTTGTCTCTTCCAAGCAGGTATCCAGCTATTAAGTTTTGTAGTTTTGCAGTTATTATGCATAATCAGAACAAGTATAAAGACAATATGCAAATCCTTTTGTTATAGAAATAAAGAGTAAAAATGAAACCAGAAATCTACACATTCTCCCAACTAGACGGGCTCAGAAGCAAGCATCCCGGACTTCAACTAGATGATCACATTGATCTTGCACTGGAAGAGCTGTTTGATATAGCATTTCCGTCAAAAAAAGACAGCAAACAGCCTGAAGAAGTGCGGGAATTCGGGGCTAACCTCACGGCCGGAGATCCTAATAACTGGGGTTCCTGGGTATATTACTCATGGCTGAACCGGGTAGTGCACTTTCCGCCAGTGAGCCAGCTGCGCGCGCTGCGTACTTCGCGCAACCGAAACCTTATTACTGAAGAAGAGCAGTCGAAGCTTTATGAAGCAGTAATTTTGATAATTGGCATGAGTGTCGGCAGCAATATTGTTGAAGCGTTGGTATCTCACGGCATTGGCAAGAAGCTCGTACTTGTAGACATGGATACCATCGAGCCGAGCAACCTTAACCGTATACGCTCACCCTACCACCATGTTGGTTTGCAAAAAACCGAGGCAATTTCGCGCAAGGTCTGGGAGATTGATCCCTATATTGAGATTGTT
>CAZJWS010000068.1:685-4458 GCA_964549985.1 uncultured Candidatus Saccharibacteria bacterium
GCAAAACGAGGGGCTGACAGAGAAAAATATCGCCAGCTTACTCGTAGGCGTTGACATCATTGTTGATGAAATGGACGACCTAAAGATGAAGATCATGCTGCGAGAGAGTGCAAAAGAACAGCGCTTGCCGGTAGTAATGGCTGCCGATGACGGCGATAATTCACTGCTTGATATCGAGCGCTATGACCAGGATGAAGCGCTTTTGCCATTCTCGGGGTTGGTACCCGGGGAGGTGCTGGAAAAAATAAGGCATGGCGAGCTTACACGCCCGGAGATTGGGGCAACGATAGGCAAATACTTTGTTGGTCTTGATAATATACCCCTGAGGATGTTTGAATCCTTGGCAGAAGTGGGCAAGACACTGCCAAGCTGGCCGCAGCTGGGCGGCGCGGCGGCGCTTTCGGGTATTGTGGTTGCGTATGCTGTGCGCAAGATTATCCTGGGCCAACCGCTCAAAACCGGCAGGACACTGATAGCGGTTGATGCGGTGCTTGATCTTGAGCTGCAAGAGGAGTCATACCGCCAAAAACTCGATAACTTTAAACAAATGCTTGGGGAATAGAAATGGCAGGCACTCAACTACCAAGGCAATTGCGTGACACTGTGAAGCTGCAAAAGCAGCTTAAAGCACGTCCCGAGTCGTACTGGGTAAAACGGGGTGAAAAAAGCGCGCTGGCATTGTTCCGGGCAATGGCCCGCCGTGTGCCTGCTTACAAAGATTTTCTAAAACAGCACGGCATTGATCCGGCATCGGTAAAAAACATGAAGGATTTTGCCCAACTCCCGACTGTCGACAAGGATAACTACCTCAGAAAATACACGCTGCCGGAGCTTTGCTGGGATGGCAAACTCGACAGTGAACAATGGGTAATCAGTACCACCTCCGGCTCTACTGGCGAGCCATTCTATTTCCCGCGTACTGATCTGCAAGATGCTTACTATGCCTTAACCGCAGAGCTGTACTTGCGTGAAAACTTTCAGATCCATGAGAAGTCAACACTTTATATTGACGCGTTTGCCATGGGCGCATGGATCGGCGGACTGTTTACCTACGAAGCAATCAAGCAGGTTGCCGAAAAGGGCTACCCACTCAGTATTATTACGCCGGGCATAAACAAGGTTGAGGTGATAAACAGTGTCAAAAAGCTCGGCAAGCTGTTTGACCAGGTGATCATTGGCTGCTATCCGCCAATTATGCGTGACATTATCGATTTGGGGACTGAAGAAGGCCTTAATTGGTCAGAGTACAACCTGGGGATTGTTTTCTCGGCCGAGGGTTTTAGTGAAGAATTCAGGGACTATGTTGCCCGCGAGGGCAAGCTCAGCAATATCTATACCTCGACACTCAATCATTACGGCACTGTGGACCTGGGGACAATGAGCCACGAAACACCGCTGTCTATTCTTGTGAGGCGCCAGGCTGTCAGGGATAAGCAGTTATTCAATGCTATTTTTCCGGGCACATCAAAGCAGCCTACGCTTACGCAGTTTATGCCGGAACAGTTCTTTTTCGAATCAGTTGACGGGCGTGTGATCTGTACGAGTCATTCCGGGTTGCCGCTGGTGCGCTATGACCTCAAGGATCACGGCGGCATCCTTGGACTTCACGAAGTCGAGAATCTATACAAATCCCACGGCAAAGATCTTGATGAAGAGTTGCGTACCGCCAATATCCACGAAACAAGATGGAATCTGCCATTTGTCTATCTGTATGAAAGAAGTGATTTCTCGGTGACTTTCTCGGGCGCTCAGATATATCCGGAAGAAATCCGCCGGGCGCTTATGCACGCATCGGTTGAAGGTAAAGTTACCGGAAAATTCACCATGGTATCCGGCTATGATGACAAGGCGCAGAACTTCCTCGAACTCAACATTGAACTTCGCAAGAACGTGTCCGAATCAGAAGAGCTGACAGACAGCCTGCTTAACCTGATAGTAAAGCAGCTGATAGAAGAGAATTCGGAGTATCGTATTTTGTATGGCGAGTACAAAGAAAAACTGCATCCGGTTCTCAGGTTGTGGCCGAACGAGCATGCGCTGCACTTTAGTGGCAAGGGCAAGCAGAAGTGGGTCAAAAAATAAGCCCCGGCGAACAAATAGTAGCAACCGTGGCGTCGCTACACTATAATACCGCGTAACATGCTTCTGCTTATTTTCTCGGTGGTAGCGCTTGCCACGCAGACGGTTATCTTGTTGCTGGTATTGCTCAAAAATATCCGCAGCTTGCGTTCAGTTGCGTTCAGTCTGCTGTCGTTATCGCTATTGATCTGGGCTGGTCTGAGTTATGTATACGAGGCCTATCCATCATTCGCGGAAAGCATTCTAGTGGTAAGGCTAACGATGTTTTTTGTCGTTCTACAGAACTCGTTCTTTGTCTTGTTCACGCGCTCGCTTGACCCGAGTCCCATAATCCGTGGAAAGAAATTTTACTTTTATGTCAGTTTGAGTGTCATTACTGGCCTGATCTCACTATCTCCGTTGTTGTTTACGGGTCTCGAACAGGGAAGAAATGGCCTGGTTCCTGTTGCCGGTCCCGGCATGCTGTTCTTTATCGCGCACGCGTTTACATCTGTCTTTACGGGTTTTCGTAATCTAGTACGTCGTTTCAGGCACACACGGGGGGCGGTACACCGCCAGTTGCTTTACATTTTGGGCGGCTCAATCGTACTGTGGGGGGTTGTACCGATTACCAACTTTGTACTTTCACTAACACTGCAGACTACATTCTTTGGGATTGTCAGCCCTATCTACTGTTTGGTGTTCTCAAGCCTTATCGCCTATGCGATGATGAAGCACCGTTTGTTCGACATGCGTGCAATTGTTGCCCGGGCAGTTGTGTATGTACTGACGCTGGCAGTTATTTTCTTTGTGTACGGTACGCTGCTCTTCCTGTTAAGCAATCTCTTCCTTGAGGACCTAACCTTTACGCCGATGCACCACTTCATACTGGTGACTATCGTGTTGCTGGCGGCGCCCACGATTGTTCTGGCCAAGAAGTATTTCGACAAGCTTACAGCGAACATTTTTTATCACGACAGCTACAGCCCGGAAGAGTTTTTTAGCGAGCTGAACCAGCGGCTGGTCAAGACGATTGATCTAGACAAGGTAGTTAATGAATCAGCCGATTTGCTCATTAACTCGCTTAAACTTTCCAGGGTAGAGTTTTTCTTGAATTCCGATGGGCACGAACTGTACTTTTCGTTTCCTTCGAATAAGAGAGGTCTGACCATCGGCGAGCTCAAAGAGCTTTCTGACCACGGTTCTAAGCAAGAAGAGAGTTTTATAGACGTGTCTGGCACCGAAACGGCGGCCTTGTCAGGCTTTAAGCGTGAGCTTGCCAAAAGGGACACACCGATATATCTCAGGCTTAACACAAACTATGAACACATCGGCTTCATGCTCATAGGTGTTAAACAGACAGGCACGCTCTACTCTGCTAACGATGTCAAAATCTTGCAGATTGCCGCAAGCGAGCTGGCCATAGCCATACAAAATGCCCTGAGATTCAAGGAGATTGAGCACTTTAACGTGACGCTTCAAGATGAGGTGGATAGTGCAACGCGGCGCCTGCGGCATACCAATGAAAAGCTCAAGGCCCTGGACGAGACCAAGGACGAGTTTATCAGCATGGCCTCGCATCAGCTGCGTACACCACTTACCTCGGTGAAGGGTTATGTCAGTATGGTGTTGGAGGGTGATGCCGGCGAATTAAACGAGCAGCAAAAGAAATTGCTGACCCAGGCTTTTATCAGCAGCCAGCGCATGGTGTATTT
>CAZJWS010000068.1:4468-6686 GCA_964549985.1 uncultured Candidatus Saccharibacteria bacterium
GGTGTATTTGATCGCCGATTTGCTGAATGTGTCGCGGCTGCGGACCGGCAAGTTTATTATTGAGGCGACACCGACGAGCCTGCCGGAAGTTATCGAGGGCGAAATGGAGCAGCTGCGCGAAACCGCCGAGGCCAAGGGGCTAAGCTTGAGCTTTGACAAGCCCGCCGATTTTCCGGTCCTCAACCTGGACGAGACCAAGACCCGCCAGGTCATTATGAACTTTATCGACAATGCTATTTACTACACGCCCCAAGGCGGCAGGATCAAGGTCGAGCTGGAAGCCAAGCCAAAAACAGTTGAATTCCGGGTGGTAGACAATGGCCTGGGAGTTCCCAGGGCCGAGCAGCGCCACTTGTTTAACAAATTCTACCGGGCCGAGAACGCTCGCCGGGCACGTCCGGATGGCACGGGGTTGGGGCTGTTTATGGCAAAAAAGGTGGTTGTAGCCCAGGGCGGAGCCATTATCTTTAAGAGTACTGAAGGCAAGGGCAGTACCTTTGGCTTTACTTTCCCGCGCAGTGCGGTGGAGGCGGCCAAGAAAACCACACCCTAGGGCCGCAGTGTAAGAAATTAGATTTACAGGTTGCGCCAGTTGTATTACTGTCAGGGTACGTTTGTTTGGCGTACCTTAACCCTCTGAGCACAGGAGCGAATCCGGTGAGAGTTTTGTTTGGAATCGTCTGTGTGGTCATTATCATCTGCAAGGTCTACGACGCGGTGTCGAAGCGTCTGCACGGTGTACCGGGCGACTTGATGATAGTGTTGTTTACGGCACTTGGTATCGCAGTGGTCATTGGTGCCCTCGTGCTGGTGCTGGAACGCCAGGGGCGGTGATTCTGCAGATGAATCGATGGCAACACAAAACAAAGGTGCAGGCTTGTGCCGGACTGTGGATACGGGCCCGTTACGGGGTCGAGTCACGCAGTCTGGCACAAGCACCGCCTTGTGAGGGCACCCGGCAAACGAGGTTCAGGCCTCTCTAAACCAACAGGTTTGAGCCAATTTTACAACGAAGCACATCAGGTTGATCCCCGCAGGGGTCCTTTTTGTGCTTCGTTCTCTCAACCCAGGTGTTAAAAGCGTAAGAGTTATTGTGGTATAATATATTGACTTTTTTACTTCGTTGTGGTAGTATATATACATCACCAGTCTGAGGTGGGAAATCCTTGAGACAACAGGTGTGAACAGGGAAACATACAGATACCGTGATAGTACCAGCGATGGTACTCTTTTTGCTGTTCTGACCACCCCTGATGGATCTGTCTTGAGTTATACGCGACAGATTTTTAATAAGCCGAATCATTTCAGTTCATATTGCATGCCTTGGAGCATCAGTGCAGATTACCCGCCCTATCTGTTAAAGGACTCTCTGCAAGACACCCTTTTGGCTGTAAAACAGCTACAGGGCTCCTGCCGACCATTTGGCTTCGCATCCTATCAGCGGATACGATTTGTCGCCAAAGTGACCGGCAGACAACCCCGTAGCTGTTTTTCGCTTTCAAAAAGTATCTTACAGAGAGCCCTAGCTAGTATTAGATGGCTAGTAACAGGGGTAGCTAGCGTCACCCGCTAGCGTATAGAGTTGGTAATCTGCACTTGATGCAGTGTTGAGTACAGCATAGGTTGAGCCGCAAGGCTCCCTAGGGAGTGCTCCGCTTTCCAAGGCAGAGCGATTTTGTTCAAACAGTTTACCTTAATTTTGAAGTTCTCCAATCTGGATAAGCAGCGTACCGGTTAGTTCATAGCCGGCAGGCTGCTTATCCGGAACCCGTGCAGGGATTCGTGATTCAAGCCGTAGGTGCCCAACCCGGGTACCCACGTAGCTACAATCCCTGCCAAAGGGAGGAGAACAACCATGACCACAGCCACTACCGTCGTGGAGAGCGTGAGGCAAAAGCTTGCCCCCCTCTTCAACGACCCTGACCAGCACGACGCGGCCAACGCCATCTGGGACGATGTCCTGACGGCGATCGACCAGGCCAAGACCGGTGCCGTCGACGAAGCCCGCGCGATGATCGAGGCCGCCAACCAGCGGACCAACGATCTCGTCACCGCGCTCGAACAGCGCGTCGACCACGTCGAGAACCGACTCGACAGCGAGGTCCCGGCCCGCATCCAGCGTGCCCGCATCATCGACCTCAACGAGGCCGCCCGCGCGGGAGGCTTCAGGGACGAGGCGGCGCCCCGGGACACACTCGGTATCGCCGATGACGGCGAT
>CAZJWS010000069.1:0-2753 GCA_964549985.1 uncultured Candidatus Saccharibacteria bacterium
GTGCGGTCCAGCCAACATACTTGAACCCGCCCGAAGTATCTTCTTCCGGCCCGCCGGGCGCCTGCATGACACCGTCCAGGGTAATGAATGATAGAACAATAATCTTCCGCATAACTCTCCCGACTTATTATTTACTAAGCAAATTCTTTTACAGACCACTTATAGCTAGCAGCAACTAGCTTCTCCAGTGCTTTCAGATCGACATCATCCAGCTTGTTTATGTACAAGCATCCAACGCTGGTTTTGTATTTGCCTAGGCCTTTGAGTAATTCCGGAAAATTATTGGGGTAGACATACAGTGTCAAATTTTGTTTGCGCGGTGAAAAAGCAGCCAACGGCCAATCGCCTTCCTGCGAACTTCGCTCCGATTTGTAGTGGTAGACGCCGAAGCCAACTATACTCGGTCCCCACATCTTAGGCTCCAGCCCTGTTACACGCTTAAACATCTTCAGTAGCACAAAACCATCTTTGCGACGACGCTCGTTCTCTACACTATTAATAAAGTCTTCTACACTTGCACCGGTAACTTCGGTCTTCGGCTCTGCCATAAATCTAGAACTCCTTTTTCTAGTTTGTTAAACCTTTCATCAACTTGCTGCATAAACTCTGGCCAAAATACCCCAAGTACACACTATGAAATGTGCTTTAGGGCTTCCTGGTAGGTTTCTATGGGACTACCTTCTTTGATCTGGATATGAATCTGGTTTGGACGCTTTTCGAGTGTACGTTCCATGCGATCGTAAAGCTCATTGATCTGTGGTAAGTCTTCTTTAGCCAGTGGCGGCAGGCCAGCCTCACCCCATGTGCCCCGGTTTAACAGCCGCTGCACGGCGTGGTCTTTGTGTGTGGCCAGATAAAATTCGTAAAAATCGGCGTTATGTTCCCGGGCAATCTGTTCAAACTCCGCCACATGACTGGCATTAGTGACAAGGTATGGCAACACCGTGTCGTGGCCTCCCTGCAGCGTCGTTGCCAGCATACTCTTTGTCAGTGCAAAGATGAGATCCCTCGCATCATCTTCGTGATCTATCCAGTCGCCAATGTTAACGATAAGTTCGTCACCCTCAATGACCATAGCTAGTGGATGATTATCAACATACATGCGCCCAATAGTTGTCTTACCCGACCCAGCAAACCCGTTCAACAAAATAACCTTTGGTTTATTCATAACCTAATCATATCAAGAAAGCTTCAGATTATGCTTATCTGATTAGCGCTTCTCAATAACAACCGTCTTGATAGCCCGCTCTCCAAAATGCCCGGTAAGAAGCAAGCTGCCAATGAGCTCAATATCGGCATCAAACTCTTTGGTATTACGCTCGTCAAATCCGGCTTCAAAAGCCCAGCTTGTTACCATATCCGTACCAATCTCATCACTCGCAGGATGAGCCAGTGAACGTACCAGCAGCAACCCGCCCTCCCGCATGAGCGTAAAAGCGTTTGCTACACCCAGTTCTAGGTCTGGCCTACTGGTATGCTGGGTGCCAGAACACAAAATAACATCTGCTATTTCGGCCGGTGCACCATGCGATAGCTGTGCGTTGATCATTTCGCCGGTTGCCAGCGCCACACCGTCTTCCCGCCCTATATAAAGCCGGTTGCTGCAAAATTGCTTGGCCACACCCCGGCCAAAGTCGGCGTCATACGTATTAATGAGAGTCTGGTTGGTAAAGTGCATACGCGTCAAAGGTGAATAGGTAAAGGGATACTGCCCGCTTTGTACAAACCGCATTTGATCCCGCAGGTAGCTGCGGCTCGTAAGACAAGCGCCATAATCTAAAACCAAAACAGGAGGACGATTCAAAGCAAGCGGATTGCCATCAACGACAATCGCTTCCGGTAGTATGCGGATCGTACTTTCGACTCGATTGGATTGCAGTTGCAAAGGACTGTCCGGGTTTGTAGCATATTCGGCGGCAAGTCCTTGAAAATCATAAACAACACCGGACGCTAGACCATTGGCCAAAGCTGCCTGCAAAATCGCTCGGGCAACACGGCCCTCTGTGTACTGGGATTCACCATATAGTTCCGCCCTGCGGCCATGATAAGTTTCCGGATGTATAAGAGCAAAATCCCCATCCGCCAGACCGGCAATAGCTGCCGGCATAAAGTCTAGGGCCAGCTCTTCCCCATCAATATTCTTGAGCTCCTCCAGCCCAATCTGTTTAACAAACTCCATCATATTCACTACCATGAATATATTTTACTACTTCTTGTCTTGGACTTGAGAACAAGTATTAGTACACATTAGCCGCAGCTGACTGTCACCCGTTGTGAATACGGGCTGTTTGGGCTCGTTATATGCACGCGCATCCTCACAAATCTAGGAGACTATCAAGACTCCAAACACCTCCACATTAGCAGTGGTGTACCTATCAAATAGGGTTAGCGTTCGTATGTTTTGGCGGCAGCGGTAAAGCCAGAAACGTCGCTGGCTTTTTTGTTTGGAAATACTTCGAGCTTGAGCTTCTCGCCGTCTAGGACTTGTAACAGCACTGCTCCCTCAATGTTCGTTGTCATCGGGATATTTGGATATGACGGATTAGTTACATCAGCGGCTTTAACAAACTCGTATATAACCACCCCTTCACCTACACCAACGGTAGCCGGATCGGTGCTGCCGGTCTTGAGCGTGAATTGTTTGGGCTGGCCGTTGTAATCACCAAAGGACACGTTGACGATACCCTGCATAACCGCATCTGGCACAATGGCAAAATGCGTACTCCAATACCCCTTGCCACTGCCGCCATTAC
>CAZJWS010000069.1:2763-6069 GCA_964549985.1 uncultured Candidatus Saccharibacteria bacterium
CGGCCGTTTTGGAACTCTTCCGGTCCGGCATAGCCATTGGTACCCTCGACGAACCAGTTACCCTGTAACTTGCCCGCAACGTCGTAATCAATCTTGCCGCCAAATGGTTCGAATTTACGGATGTTAAGTGCCAGCAAGCTGGATTTCATGCTGTCAGTAAAGTGATCAAAGAAATCTACCAAGTGTACTTTCCACGGCTCGGCGTCATACATTTCTGGGTTGATAAAGCCGCCGAGCGTCTTGCTGTAGTCATAGATGGCTGTATCGAGTGACTGGGCGCCAACTTTACCCAGCACTTGGCCGGATTTGATAGCTATGTGCCGGTCTCCGTCTTTGTACTTCTTGTAGATATCTTGATCGATGCTGGTCATCAGGTCAAAGTAGCTAAACATATCGCAGTTGTGCTGGATAAATACCCGGTATTCACCCTGCTGGGAATTACCCGTGTCGACACTTTGGGTCCGTTCCTGCACCTCAACTATATAACCGTCGGCCATAGCATAGACATTTGCAGCATCACGGTTTTGCATATCCTTGGGATAAAAATACAAGTGGTCAATCGGCGTGACGTGCGCACCCGCAAGCAGACCCGCCGACATAATGTTACGCACTTCATTCAGGTCCATTGGCAAGTGGCTCATGGTGATCGCACCGTTGCCACTGCAGCCTTCTTTGACCGCACCGGCATTTGGCCCGTTCGAATTTGATGATTCGTTATTTTTTTTGATAACGGTAAACCCAGCGAACCCAACAACCCCTAACACAACAATGATAAGCAAGACCGCTAGTACGTGCGATCCCTCCTGATTTTTTTGCAATTTCATTTTGCGGTGCCCTTTTATTATGTAACTCAACTCATCATCCCAGATTGTCTCCCGGAATGAAATAGCATAAGCAATGAGTTATTCCCAAGCTTGGACGATGACCTTCTTGCTCTCTTGAGTGATAACGAGCCCCTGCCACAAGGATTTGCTGAAATATTCTATTGAGAGATGACTATTCCCGATCACTCGCAGAGTGGTCTTCCCACATGCTCGGCCAGACATCTTCAGAGACACCAAACTCATCAGTAGCCTCTATAAACGCACGAGACGACATATCGTATACCAACTGAGGGTCTATATCTTTTAGGGCACAATCGCTGTTGGTATCTGGTTCGCAGGAGACGCTAAAAGTCATGTGCATGCTTGCATCATTAAACGGATCGACTATCACATGAGGAGCTACGGCAACGGCACCACATCTTCCTTGCACAGCTTCACAATAATCTATGCATTTTTCCCCAAAATTCGAAGCTGCTAAGTCATAAAAATTATCAAAAGCCATAGCCACATCATACCAGATATTCTCTGTAGCTTTTCATTAAACACTTGGACAAGTTTTGGCCAAATATTCTTTGTCAGTTGAAAGAACGAC
The DNA here is from genome assembly GCA_964549985.1 of uncultured Candidatus Saccharibacteria bacterium. Classification (GTDB taxonomy): domain Bacteria; phylum Patescibacteriota; class Saccharimonadia; order Saccharimonadales; family JACDBH01; genus CAZJWS01. The sequence continues at coordinate 4,180 of CAZJWS010000069.1, forward strand.
AAACAGCCTTTTGACGGCTATTGAATGAGTTCCTCGCCCAAACATAACATACCCATTACAAGCACCGGGTGCTTGAATCTACCAAGATCGTCCAGAATTATACTGCCATCTTGATTACGAACACCATATTTTTCATAACTTGCACTGCCTATGTACTGCGGTGTAACAATAGTATCGTGGACACCAAGTTCGCCGCCGCCCTCCAGCTGCAAGGCTGAGCGAATATGGTAACTTATTATCTTGGTTTGCGCATTTACCAAAGGCGTAACGTGCACCGAGTTAAACGGAAGGTGTTTCTGGGACGCAACGTCGGCATGGCGCACTAGATCTGCCAGATATGAAAACAGCTGTGTGATGTCTCTGTCTTCTTCCAAGGCAGTCTGCAGGTGGTCAAAATCAACATTAAACCGAACTTCGGGATCAATATTCATACTTATTAACATTATATCATACCTGTCAATACTTTGCCCCTGTTTCACATAATTTTCACGCAAACAAAAAAGGCCCCGAAAGGCCTCTCTTGCAAAGAGTGTTTGTTTTAAACTTCGGCGATCGTCAGATCGGCCTCGTCCAATAGCGCCTCTGCCTCTGCAGCCATCAACTCCCGTGAGCCAGTGCCCACCGGAATGCGGCGGCCCAGGATGACGTTCTCCTTAAGACCGTAGAGGTTATCTACCTTGCCGCTGGTTGCAGCAGAGATCAGTACACGGGTCGTGTCCTGGAACGATGCAGCCGACAGGAATGAGTCAGTCGACAATGAAGCCTTGGTAATACCAAGCAGCAGCTGGTTGTACTTGATAGGCTGCTTGCCATCCTTGGTAAGCTCGTCGTTCTTCTCGATGACCGCCTGCTTGCTGACGACATCGCCGGTTACAAACTCAGAGTCGCCTGCTTCTTCGATCTGGACGCGGCCAAACATCTGGCGCACGATGATTTCGAGGTGCTTGTCGGCAATGTTCTGGCCCTGGGATGCAAAGATCTTGAGGATTTCGTTCATGATGTAGCGCTGGGTCGCTTCTACACCCTGCAGGCGCATAAGCTCGTGCAGGTTGATAGAGCCGTTGGTCAGGCGCTGGCCAGCTACAACGTGCTCGCCGTCTGCAACGGTGATCTGCTTGAAGCCTGGAATTTCGTAACGGACAACCGCTTGCTTGGCCGGGCTGATGACAGCTGTCTTCTTGTTGAAGTCAACCTTGCCGGCCATTGGTGCAATCAGAGGTGCATTACCCTTTTCGCCCTCGGCAATTACGTCGCCGATAGCAACATCCGAACCATTGGCAACCTTTGGCGTGCGGCCCTCAAGCGGCAGCTCAAGCGCATCCACCTGGTCCGAAGTGACCTGTACGATGTACTTGTCGCCCTCCTCCCAGACACTTGCAAGTCCGCCAATATCGCTCAGGTAGGCCTGACCCTTTGGTGCCCGGACTTCGAAGATTTCCTCAACACGAGGCAGACCCTGGGTGATGTCTTCGGCTGTTGCAGAACCACCACCGTGGTACGAACGCAGTGTCAGCTGCGTACCCGGCTCACCGATAGACTGAGCCGCAATAACACCGATTGGGTGGGCATCAGCTACGAGGTTACCGGTTGCAGGATCCACACCGTAACACTTGGCTGGGATACCGCGGGCGGTGCCAACTGAAAGCACGCTCATGATGCGGATACCATCAAGCGATTCGTCGGCCTCGATAGCTTCGGCAATCTTCTTGGTAATGAGTTCACCGGCTTTTACATGGCCCTTCACATCTTGGGCGGCAAAGCGGCCCTCGAGGCGTGAAGCAAAGCTTACACCGATTTCGTCGGCGTCAGCACGGTGGATTGCAAAACCTGGATCCTCAACATCTTCGGAGATAGTAAAGACATCCTGGGCAACATCCACCAAACGGCGAG
>CAZJWS010000069.1:6079-6613 GCA_964549985.1 uncultured Candidatus Saccharibacteria bacterium
TCAAGTAACCCGAGTCAGCAGTCTTAAGAGCGGTGTCGATCATAGTCTTACGGGTACCACGGGTGGAGGTAAAGTACTCAAGCGGGGTCAGACCTTTCTTGTAACCAGATTTAATTGGCAGCTCGATGGCCTTACCAGTAGTGTCCATAGTGACACCCAGCATACCAACGGCGGTCTTGACCTGGCCGATGTTACCGCGAGCACCAGATACAACGGCGATGGACATAGAACTATCTTCGCCGGCGAACTGTTCGCTCAGGCTTGCTTGCACCTGGGCGTCAGCTGTGGTCCAGTTATCTACTGTCAGGCGGTAACGCTCATCGTCAGTGATGAAACCTTGTTCGTACTGCTCGCTGATTTCGGCGGCTTTTTTCTCGGCATCTTCCAGAATGCCAGGCATTGCCTTGAGCTCAGAAAAGTCATTCATGCCCATGCTTAGGCCTGATAGCGTTGCGTATTCAAAGCCAAGATCTTTTAGATCGTCGGCGATACGGGCTGCCTCATCCTGACCGTACTGGGCGTAAACTTTGGCCA
>CAZJWS010000070.1:0-5982 GCA_964549985.1 uncultured Candidatus Saccharibacteria bacterium
CGAGTTCGGCGATCTTGACCAGGTCGGGTCGGTTTTCCGACCGGAGACGACACAGCTGGGCCTCGATGCTGACGATCCGCACCATCCGCACGAGCTTCTTGCGCTCGAGGTCGTGGACACCGACCAGCAGGTTGGCGGCCTCGACCCTACGGTCTTCGGATTCCTGACTGCACATAGCAGTCTCCTCTCTCCAACCAGGAACGATGGCCGAGCGGGGTTGCTCAGTTTCCATGTTTTACCCTGAAAGGGCCCAGCCAACAAAATTCTATTGACTCAGCCCCTCCAGAGTAAGGTTCTATCTGTAACTTGTTAAGATACTCGGAACGTTGCATAACATTCGAGCTTGTAGATTATAGCATTGATAGATGTATATGTCAATGGTTAGGCAGGTATAAAAAATCCCTCTTATTGAGGGGTGTACAGAGTTGAAGTGAAACAAGTTACAGATAGGGGGAGCAGAAGCGATGGAGGGGAGGCGGGTGAAAAATGCCAGTGGCATTTTGCAAGGCAATCTTCCGGGGCAAACTATGTTTACCTCAGCGAAGTTGCGGGGCCGCGGGATGTGGCCGCCCGGGTTGATTGTCCGAAGACACCCGGGCGGCCCTTGGCCTCCTACCTCATCCGACTACGCGTCGGCCAGGGTCCTCTCGGCCAGGTCGGTGTTGACCTTGCGTTCGGACTCGTAGACCGGGCCGCGGAAGAAGATGCTGGGGGTGTTGTCCTTGGGACCAGCGTCGGTCGCGTCGCACGGACCACCGGTGAAGCCCTGGGGTTCCGGGGCGGCGGTCGGCTTGGCGGCCTTGCGGCGGCGGTTGCCTCGTTGGTTGCGATGCGCTTCGCCCAGATCGCGACGGAGCTTGCCCAGCTGCGCGCACAGGTCCTGCAGGTCCTCTCGGGCCTTGGCATTGCGGTCGCGCAGCAACTTGACCTTGGCCGTCAGGTTGAACGCCTGGTCGTCATCGGGGAACCTCTCGCCGAGGACATCGAACAGTTCGTTGATGAGCTGGTCGATGGTGCGCTCGCGTCCGGCGATGGACTGCTCCATGCGGCGGCCCTGGTTGGTCAGGTGGCCGATCTCCTCACGGAGGATGTCGACCTTGATGTCGTTGCTCATGGCAACCTCTCTCCAGTCAGGAACTGTGGTTGAGCAGGCTGCTCGGTTTCTGCCATGTTCTCCCTGAAAGGACACAACCAATCCGTCGTTTTGGCTCTGTCCTTCCAGGGAGTGCTATCTGTAACTTGTTAAAGTACTCAAAATATTACATAAATACTTGAGTATGGTGTATTTTAGCATAAACAAGTTAAAAAGTCAATATTTATGTATTACATTTCAGCTCTGTAAATTCAGTGATTTAGCTCGAAAGTACCCGGAAGAACACCCGGTTAGCGGGTTCTACGCACAAGGGCTCCCGGTGAGCCGTGCCGGGGCCCATACGGTAGGCAACTCCCTCATCCAAGCTATACACCCGCGCATTCGGCCTTGGTCGCACAATTATCTCGAAATGCTCCTTGCGGATACGATCACACAGTCCAACAGCAACCTCGGTCGTAGGGCCACCAATAGAGGCAGACTTATTTTCAAGCGCTAACCCCTGCGGGCTGTCCAGATGGAATTCCGAGTCAGGATTACCGGTCCACCAGCCAAATCTCGTCTCGCACTTCTCAAGCTCCACCCCAACAAGTTCGCAGAATGCGCGCCTTAAATGTGGCACAACAGGCGGCAGATCAGGCACCTGCTGAAGTTCAGCCATGCCGTAAGCCACGTACGTCCGATAATAACTACAGGCCGAGTATAACATCGGTGGCAAAGCCTTAAATTCTGCTACCAGATCATCAGGAAAGGCGCCCAGAACCTCAGGCTCCTGAGAGTCGAGTATATCTGTCCGATAAAAAGTATTGAGTCCGAGCCGTTCTTCTGGTGATATTGCCATAGTGTTTCTTAATGTAATAAAACTCGCCCACAAATGTAAAGAGCCTCTAGAGGGTGAGAAATGCCAGTGGCATTTCGCAAGGGCAATCCTCCGGGGCAAGCTGTGCTTGCCCCCGTGAAGTTGCGGGTGAGATGATCCGGTGGATCATCGTAAGGACACCCACTCTTCAAAACTTGTTTTGAAAGATGTGGTGTCGGGGTCGCAGAATGTGACCGCGGAACGCGACTGGGCACCGCTTCTACGATATCCGATTCGTTCAACTTTACTCGTCCTGAAACTAAATAGAGCCTCCAGAGGGGTGAAAAGCGCCAGTGGCGCTTTGCAAGGCCGGAAGCCCGGCGCGGCTTGGCAGCCGCCCGAGATGAGGCGGGGCCGCAACCGATTGTCAGCTTGCTGACAGTGGGATTGTGGCGGGCACCGCATATTGATCACTTGCATTCGAGCGACGGCAAAGACAGCTTAAACATAAACGACCTCCAGAGGGGGTGGGCACCGCTGGAGGTCGATTACAGGGCTCGAATGCATCAAGCCCGCTGTATACACCCTTCAACCCACCTTGAAGTCCTCCGAGCTCGAGCATTCTCGTAAAGATGCTCGAGTAAGCCTCGGCCCACTCATAGGTTTAACCGTCACGTCACCAAAATAGCCGCAAATAAAACGCGGTGGGAGTGCGGGGTTAAAGGGGTTAGTCTGTTTTAGAGCGCTTTCTAGTCGAAACTAGAGCGCTAAGAGATAAGTGGAGGGTAACAACTTAAGTCAGCACGCTCTAAAACAACCTAACATCCTGGCTTTTGCACCGCATCAGCACGCCCAGGCAAAGCCTGGTCTTTGCTGTTGCTTATGGGTGAATTTCTGCGTTGGAATCTGTCGTACTCCCTCACTGTATTTAAATACAGCTCGGTCCGCGCGCCAGCTTCCGCCTTGAACTTCGCCCATCTGCAAAACCCAGTGTCCGGCATAAACCGGACGTTAGCATAGGGGTATAAGGTACGTAATAACCTAGATTGGTATTACAGGTTGCCATTTTAGCAAATTTGTGTGATTATGTCAATACCTTTTAACTTTTTAATATCTTTGTCAACATGCTCACGCTTAAAACAAGTCAATTGCCACCGGAGTTGTTATGTCTGCCACAACCCCCTCGGGCACTACATCTCAGCGCTGACACCCTCGACACAATTCTCAAAGAACCCCGTATTGCCATAGTGGGCAGCCGCAAGGTAACGCCTTACGGCCGCGCCGTTACGACCAAATTTGCCAGCGAGCTGGCAGGGAAGGGCGTGGTGGTGGTCAGCGGCCTGGCCCTGGGGGTTGATTCAATCGCCCATGCAGGGTGTCTTCAGGCTAGCGGCACTACCGTTGCCGTACTTCCAAGTGGTCTGGACAAGATTGTCCCCACGTCGCACACAGAGTTAGCCCACCGGATAGCCCGTAGTCATGGCCTCCTGGTAACTGAATATGCGCCGGGGTCGGAACCGTTAAAGGTCAATTTTGTCGCTCGCAACCGTATTATTGCAGCTCTTGCTGAAGGCTTGCTGATAACCGAAGCGGCTGTCAATAGCGGCAGCCTGCACACCGCCCGCTTTGCGCTGGAGCTTGGTATACCCGTCATGGCCGTACCCGGGCCTATCACCAGCCCGATGTCTGAGGGAACCAACAATCTTATCAAGGCCGGCGCCATTCCGGTGACCTCTGTTGAGGATATATTTAAGGCCATGAACTGGGTCGACACTGCCACTAAGGCAAGTGAGATTCAGGCCAATACCGAAGAAGAGCGAGTCGTTTTAGAGCTGCTACGCAGCGGAGTAAGCGATGGCCACCAGCTCCTTGAGCAGAGCAGGCTTGATGCTGCCAAATATAACCAGGCGCTTACTATGCTGGAGATCACGGGGCGGGTGAGGGCTCTTGGTAATAATCATTGGGGTTTGAGTTAAGTTTAGATTTTCTTTCTTCGGCAAAGAACCAAACCTCATATCTCCTTCAGACGAAGAAGCAAATCATGGATGTTCTTTAAATAAAGAACCAAATTATTACTTTTTGAGCCGGCAAAAAGTAACCAAAAACCTCGCGCCAAAATGTTCCTTGACTCGGCACAGGTGTAAAAAATACAAGGTCAAGCACAACTCACCCTCCTTCTTTCTATTTTTATAAGCAGAAGAAGGGCTTAAACAAGTGCTTGCCAGGACTTGTATTTGTTTACACCGCCCGAATCAGGGAACATTTTGCATTGCGCATACAAAGCAGAAGCCCTAAAGGGCAATTTTTAGATGGCCTGACGGCCATTCTTGGCTCATGACTCTTGTCTCTTGCTAAAACAGGGGTAAAGTATTGCAAAACTTGACAAAGTGTGGTATAATGAAAAGATAGGGTCTCTGTAGAGAGATAACCAAGCTCGACCGCCATTCATAGGCAGCCATGCACCCTCGCACAAGAAAGAGTCAACATGAGCATCTCAATGAGCTACTCGACGTCCGAGTCCCGTCCCAGGGCAGCCCTGATCGTCATCGAGGAGTACCTCGCCACCTGCAGCGCATGTGGGGACCAGACGGACATCGGGCACCTCACGCACGATCTCGAACCCGAGTGTGGCGCCCAGTTCGTCGGCATTGTCGTCGCTCCGGGCGGTTCGATCCATGACGCCGTCGAGTACGCAGATCTGCCGATCGTCAAGATCGACATGATGCCGGACTTCATGGTTGCCTCCCTGTTCCACAACCCCTCCGACGAACCGAACTCGAACATCTCGAGGGACACGTTCCGCCGAGCCGCAGAGCAGGCCAGGGACGTGTTGTTCGCCAAGACCTCAGCCCGGATCGCCGAGCTGCAAGCTCGCGGCGACTGACCAACCCCATCCACCAAAGGAGAACAAGGTGACCATCATCACCGTCGACCCGATCATCGAGAACATCGAGATCGACCCACGAACCGTGGCCAACATGCAGATCGGTGAGACCCGTCTCAACGGATTCAACACCGTCTCGGAGTTCGTCTTCACCGTGATGGACGGGGATGTCCCCATCCCACACCTGATGACCGTCTTCGGCATGATGAGGATCTGCTACATGCTGACCGCCATCGGCACCTGCGAGAGCAATCTCGAAGGCAAGCGGCATGTCGTCCTCATCACCGATGACGAAGGTCACGGCAACGTCTACGACTACAACGACTTCCTGGCACTGCTTGGCAGTCGATGATGAGGCAACTCTGCCGGTCGGGCTACCTGGGAGCATCAGCTTCCAACCCGACCGGCCCCCCGACTCTTTCTTGTGCAAACTTACATCCACAAATGATTAAATTGTGCTGATGAGTCGTAAACGACGAAATGTAAGAATAATTATCGGCCAAAGGCCGCATCCATGGGCTTTGGGCCGGGTATCGGCTTTTGCCCTGAGTAGATGTTGTAAGAAAGGGGTGCCTTTGAGTGCGAGGACTGTCTGAGATAAAAAGTTGCCAGTGGCAAGTTTTTAGCGAGTTCCGCAGCAAGCCCCTTTCTTACTAACAGATACTTCAAGGCAAAAACGCAACCCGGTGATTTTGCCCCACTTTTGACACCCAAAAGTGGGTGGCGTTGGTTCTTCCGCCAGAAGAAGAACATCTATGATTTGGTTCTTTGGCCAAAGAAAATTAAAACCATAACCAATTGCCAAAAAAAGTAAAATATCTTACAATATTCCGGTCAAGGAGTTAACGGGACAGGTTACGCAGTGCCGACTGTATAGCCAAACAATGCCCGCATCTCCTCGATCATTTACAGAGAAATAGCCCGTTCTCCTCCTTGGGATGACTCTTTTGCGCATGCACTTGTATATCTCGCTCGCGCGCAGCAGTGCCATCCCAACCACAAGGAGAACCACTATGGCAACCATTGCGACCACGGCGGAGCAATTCGCAATGATCGTCTACACGCAGCTCACCAACGGCAGATTCGGTGCCACCGAAGATCATGAGGGTACTGCCTTCACCGACGACCAGATCCAGCTCCAGGTCGGCAACGACTCGCTCTGGACCACCAACCCCGCCACGCCCTTGTGGCAGACCGCTCAGTCAGTCG
>CAZJWS010000070.1:5992-6547 GCA_964549985.1 uncultured Candidatus Saccharibacteria bacterium
GTTCCAAACCCCGCCACGCCCCACGGAGTCAACGATGAGATCCCCGGCAGCAAGTACCAGTCACACCAGGTCTGGCTGGAGAACATCGCCATGCAGGTGATCGTGGGGATCATCGATCACCAGATCACCGAGCGTCGACGAGCGCGGCAGCCACAGGTCGCCTAAGGCGGCGCAAGCGGGCAGGGACCGGGAAACTTGGGTGGCAGCACGCTCCCACTTTTCCCGCGTCCCGCGCCCCGTCATGCCCGCAATCTATTTCTCTGTAACTCACTAGAGCACTTGAAGTATCAAGTTCTGTAGCGAGTTTTTAGACTGGCGTATAATGAGCGATATGAAAAAACTTATCTTTATCTGCCTGACGATTGGCGGTATTATCGGGGGTATCATTGGCGGCAGAATAGATGGTGGCCTGGGTATGTGGAGCTTTCTGCTGGGTGCCATCGTGGGACCGTTCTTGGGCATCTTTGTGGGCTACAAACTAGGCCAGATGTACGACCTCTAATAGATTTGTTATATACGCCCTAACGTTGTATAATATATGCAACTTATGACCGG
>CAZJWS010000071.1:0-6497 GCA_964549985.1 uncultured Candidatus Saccharibacteria bacterium
ATCAGCCCGCTTTGTTCTTCGCCTCCAACCGCGACGGCGGCAAAGGCGGTTTTGGCAACGCCCATTTTGTGAGCAGTGTTCGGCAGGCGCCACGCGTGGCCGAAAAAGGTGAATTGGGTGAATCATTCCAAGCAACCTTGGAACTCAAGATGATTGCCGATGTAGGCCTGGTTGGATTGCCGAATGCCGGCAAATCCACACTGTTGAGCATTATCAGCAATGCCCGGCCGGAAATCGCTAACTATCCATTTACGACCCTGGTGCCGAATCTGGGCATGGTAGATGTTGACGAATCTACCAGTCTGCTGATTGCAGATATTCCAGGGCTCATCGAAGGCGCGTCAGAAGGCAAAGGCCTGGGCGATGAATTCCTACGCCATGTCGAGCGCACCAAGGTGCTCGTGCATCTGATAGATATGTATAACGACTCGGTTACGGATGCCTACAAGACAGTCCAGGCTGAGCTCAAGGGTTACCGGACGGACCTGGCCAAAAGGCCGCAGATCGTAGTGCTCACCAAAATCGAAGGCCTGGATGACGATATCGTGCAGGACAGGCTCGGTGAGCTTAAAAAGGTCATACCAAAAGGCACGCCGCTGATGGTAATCTCTGCTCAGAGCAAGCACGGCATCAAGGAGTTGCTATACGAAGTCAAGAAACAGGTGGAGCGGGCCCGGGAAGCCGAAGCGGCCAGCAAGCCTGCCGAAGAAACCGCGCCGGTCTACCGGATCAACCCGGACGCCCAGCCATGGCGCATCATCAAGCGTGACGATGGGTACCTGGTGCGCGGCAAAAAGATCGAAAGGTTCGCCGCCCGGACTGACTTTGACAGCGAGGAGGGTGTCCGCCGCCTGCGTGACATCATGAAAAAGATGGGCATCATGCGCGAGATCGAAAAGCAAGGCATTGAAAAAGGCCAAATCATCGAATTCGGCCCCCTCGGTAGCCTAGAATACTAAACTTGCACAAAAACTTCTTTAGAAGACGTACTTCCAGAGGTGTTAATTTGTGCAAGTTTGCTATACTTCTCTTATGCCTCAAAAGAATGCCAGTAAAGAATACATCGCAGATAGTTATTACCATGTTTTTAACCGGGCCGTTGCCGGGCAGAAACTTTTCGTAGAAGCAGCCGATTACAGGAAGTTCTTGTCGCTCATGGACAGGTATTTACTGTCTGGAGAAAAGTTCTCATCGGTAGGCGAAAAGTATCCAAACTATCACGATGTTATAAAAATTAACGCATATTGTCTTATGGGGAACCACATACATATCATGCTGCACCAGACGGAGCCTGACGCGATAAAGTTGTTTATGAGTAGCGTTATGACGAGTTACAGCAAATACTTCAATTGTAAGTACAAAAGGTCGGGCACTCTGTTCGAAAGCCGTTATAAAGCCAAACGGATTGATGACGACAGCTACCTGCTGCACATCAGCCGGTATATCCATATGAATCCAAGGTACTGGCCGGGTTATCGCTACTCAAGCTATAAATACATGTTTGCAGGGCAGAAGCCGGATTGGTTAGATACGGCGGTAGTAGTGGACGAGTTTAAGACAGCAGAAGCCTATGAACAGTTTCTTTACAGCTACGAAGACAGAAAAAACGAGCTGGCAGAATTAAAGTACCAACTCGCCGATTCCTAAACTTGCAACAAATAACACCTATGGAAGACAGTCTTCTTAAGATGACCCCAGAAGTCCTTCCAGAAGTCAGTCCTGTTGAGTTTACTGGTAGCTGGCGGTATCCTGGGTATATCATCCTCTGCCGAGGCTGCTTATGGGTACACTTACCACGGTAGTGGTGCGGGTGGCAGCTTGTACTCTTGCCGTGTGGGCGGTGCATCCTATGTATTTTTGCGGGCTGGATCCTATACGTCGTCAGTCACTGTTAATGGCATAAGCTGGAGTGCGGGCGCCGGCAAAACCGTGCGCAAATTAGTTCCAAGCGGTAATGCCGTAAGCGGTTCGGTATCATTCAGATCAGGGTCTGGCGCCGCTTTCAGGGCAACAGTCAACACCATCTGTCCTTTCTAAATCGTACAAATCAAAAAACTGGCGGCCATCAAAGCCGCCAGTTTTAACTGAAACATTTTTCTAACAGGTAGCGATATTTGCGGTTGAGACAGAACGGAAACTGCCCAGTAGAGAAGATTGGTTACCAACCGACTTAACATAACCGCCAATAGTGATATTAGTATAGCCAGCATTCCATTTATATGATGAAGTCCACGATGCGCCATTGTTCATAACTTTTGACCCAACCAGACCAGGTGCTTGCAGATTTAACGATCGCGCAGTGCCAGAGTAATTGCCAGAATAGAACGTCACTCTCTTAAGGCTCTGGTTTTTACAGGCATACAGCTGAACACCGCCTACGGTTCCTAGGGAGGTCCTGCCTGCTGCTTGTGCTGAAAAGCTACCATACTTAACTTTGTTGAACCCAAGCAGGCCAAAGGCTGATACTAGGACAAGGACGGACAATCCGATAGTAAAAGACTTAGGGGTCAAACGGAAAGACCGGTGTTTTGGTTTGCCGACTACCGCTTTGCTTGCGGGTTTCTTCTTAGACTTTGCAGATACTGCCATTTTTAGCTCCTATAATGATTTTTGTTTTAGTTAAAGCTACTTATTTATATACAGGTGAGTTTATGCTACTGTCAATCTAAGCATGAGCAAAATCAAAAAGTTGTCCACAGTACTGTTTCTGCTCGCTTTGCTAATGGCGCCCGCAAAAGCCAGTGCCCAAGAGGCAGAAGTCTGCGGCGGGGTAGAAAACACGCAGGTCAGCGCCTTCGTGCCAATCCCGCTAAGCGCGACCCATATTTACGTACGTGCAGGCCGGGCCGAAGACGCTGTGCACGCCAGGCTATATTTCCAATCAATGAATGAAGCAGAACCTGGGCCGTGTGAATTCATCGGCGAGGCAAACCTGAGTACCACCAGCTGGCAGCCAATTGGACAGGTGCCGTCCCGCGCTCGGGCAGAGGGCACGAGCTTGATACTTTCACTCAGTACCACGGACTACAGCCAGGCTGGCGCAAGCTCGCCCATGGTGGTATTTACGGACAATGCGCCGCCGTGCGAGCTAGGCGCGGATTGTACAGTGGCTTTTCAGGGTGAGCAGCTGGAGCTATCCCCCCGCAAATTATCCAGCGATTTTGACGGTATCCGGGTGGGGCAACTGAGCCCAATTGGCGCGGACATCATAAAAGAAGTTATTTACAGCGTCGATCAAAAACAAGTCTACCGCAGCAAAAAACTAGAGGACTTTAATCTGCGCTATGTGCCAGGCGGCGACCATCTCATTAGCCGGACGGTGGTGTTGGAATCAGGCCAGTCTTTGCACGAAGAACAGACAATAAAAAAAGGTAGCCTAGGTGACCCAGGTTATTACTTTACGGCTTTTTACAGCCGGTTTTCAAAGCTTGCCACATACATAGGAATCCTGCTTGGCTTGGCAGTTGCCTGGTTTGCAGGCTTTGAGGTTGCCAAGTTTATCTACCGCCGCCGGCAGTGGACGCTCAACCACGTGGCGGGCAAACGTGTCGCGGCCAAGCCCAGAAGCATGCTGGCAGGCTCGGCACTGGAATTCATCAGCCAATACCGCCGGGCTTTACTCATTTCTTTGGCAGTTTTCAGCGGTTTGTATTTTGGTTACAGCTACGTCATAACATTCTTCACAGTTGATGGCCTCAGTATGTATCCGACATTACAGGACAGGTCCAGGCGGCCGCTCCTGCTCCTGCCAACCACAATTGGCCGCTTGAACGGATCGCCATATGTGCCCGCCAGAGGATCCATCGTGGTAGTAGAAAAGTCTGAAGACAACCTGTTCGACAGTGCCATTGCTGCTCCGCGGAGCTTTGTGGTCAAACGGGTGATAGCGCTGCCAGGCGAGCGGGTGGTGATACAAAACGGCGTGATAACCATTTATAACCAGGAGTATCCGGAAGGATTCGTACCGGACGATACCTATAACTGGATAGTGGACCACAGCGGTTCGGAATTTTTTAAGTCCGATGTGACACTTGGTGAAAACGAAGTTTTCCTGGCGGGCGACAACCGCAATAACTCGATAGATTCGCGCTACTATGGACCAGTTTCTGCTACTCAAATCATAGGTCGTATGCCGTAACTTGCACGAATTAACACCTGTCGAAGACAGTCTTCTTAATTTTAGGGTGGTGTTTTTTGCTTGTTGGGGATTTTGCGCTATGCTGTAAAAATAGTGAAACTCAAAACAAAAATAATCCTTCTTGTACTCCTGGTTGCCGTAACAGGCAGATTGCAACCGCGTGTTCCCGTTGCCCAGGCCCAAACAGCGCAGCCGGCAGTCGGAGAGGCTTGCGGAAACAGTAGCGCAGTCAAGGCACTCGGTAGCCTGGATACAGGCGGCTACGATGTCTTTGTGAAGTTGGGGCATAGCGATGACATATTTGGCATAAAAGCTTATTACCAGCCATTCGAAGCCGGTCTGCCGATAACGGGCGCATGCTACCAAATAGCCGATGGCTTGGCTACGGGCGCGGCGTACACCTTGCTCGGTGCTCTGAATCTGCCCGATGCAATTAACACCGGCGAAGTTGTCCTGGTGGCCGATGATCCTGCGCAGGCTCATCGTCTGGGTATGGCATCAATGGTTTTTTCGCCCGCAGAAGGCGCACCGTGTGATTTGGCAACCGGTTGTATGCTCGACTTTAACGCAGGCAGGATGCAGTTGCAGCCGAGATTGCTGTCGCTCGCTTCGAGCGAACTACGGCTTGGTTATCTGGCACCACTGGCAGGCAGCACAATAGAACAAGTGCTCTACAGCGTGGACAATAGGCCAGCATATACCCGTAAGGAGCTCGGGCCATTTAATATGCGTTATGTGCCGAACGGGCAACACACCCTTGGGCGGACGGTGTTTATGAATGACGGCCAGGTCCTGCAAGATAGCCGGACAGTCCAAAATGGTTCGCCCGGACAGTTGCATATCACTATGATTGCAACTTACTACCGCTATCGTACGCTCATCAATATTTTATTCGGTCTGTTTGTATTGCCTTTTGCAGCTTTTTTCCTGCTGCTCTATATAGACTCTCTTCGCCGCCGTGCTAAGTGGAGAGCAGCACATGTTCCTTCAGTGAATATGAACTTCAAGCAGGAGCAGGCCGAGATATTGCAGGCCTTGAATGCCCCCGCCAAGGAGGAAAGCGCACTGGATGTATTGTTGCGTTATAAATGGTGGTGGATTGGTCTAGGTGGTGCAATGGTAGCCCTACTGCTTACTATTAACTTCTTTGCGACGATTTTTACCGTAGATGGGCCCAGTATGGAGCCTACGTTCAGTTCTGGCGCCAAGCGTGTCGTAGTTAAGGCTCCGGTGTCATTTGCGGGGCTGAACAGGTCAGTTTATACACCCGAGCGGGGCCGGGTAGTAGTGTTCAGAAAAACATCCAGCAGTTTGTTTGATAGCTCAACCCAAACCAGCCAGTATACGGTCAAGCGAGTGGTTGGCCTGCCCGGTGAGCGGGTGACAGTAAACGGCAGTGTCATTACGGTGTACCGGAATGGCGTAGCATTTGTGCCGGATGAAACCGAAGGTTGGGTGAATGCCGAACTTCCGGAGCAGGGTTATGTGGTGGATGTTGTGCTTGGTGACGGCGAAATTTTTGTGGTGGGCGATAACAGGATGGATTCACTCGACTCGCGTACCTATGGACCCATCCGGGTCACAGATGTTATTGGCTTGGCGCTTTAGTTTTCCACAGTGCTTGACATAGAAAACTGAGAAAATGCTTACGTTTTATTACACGGACTGATATATTACAGTTAACTTCTAAGAAAGAAACATATGGCACAAAAAAACAAATCAACCTCACTCAGAGGTTATGCAAAACCAAAAGTCGCATCAAGTCCCAAAAAGAAGCGGACAATAGCAGCCATCATAGCGGTGGTTCTAGTTGTGGGCGCATTCGGTACAGTTAGGTTAGTAACCGGCAGCTGGATCGGCGCCAAAGCAGCGGTGGCGCTGAACTACAATCCGTATTATTCCAAATGCTTGCCCGACCCCAACGCCCGGCCAGTCTTGCAAGAAGGTGCCCGCGACAGCAGCGACCCTAACACGGGCTATTGTGTCCGCGCCTTGCAGCGCGCCTTGAATGACTGCTGCAGCCAGGGTCTGGTAGAAGACGGCGTGTTCGGCCCCAAAACCAAGCAGGCTGTACTGAACTTCCAGAACTTCTTTAAACTACCGGAAGTGGACGGTATCGTCCGCGGCCACATGTGGGGTGGGCTTGATTACATTCAATCCATTGCTATCGGCAACGCTGGCCTCAGCTATATCGCCCCCCAGCGTGTCTGGGATCTGGCGCATCCGGCCGCTAAGCCAGCACCAGCACCGGTTGCCGCAAAGCCCGCCCCGGCTGCAACCCCCGCGGCTGCCCCTGCGCCAGCTGCAGCTCCTGTCGCGGCAACCGGTGCTGGTGCTGGCTTAGCGGCCGGATGCGCCA
>CAZJWS010000072.1:0-6178 GCA_964549985.1 uncultured Candidatus Saccharibacteria bacterium
CTTTCACCGTTTACCATACGTTTACCTTTCACCGTTTACCGTTTATCCCTGTGTGGGCTAATGGTAAATGGCTAATGGCTAATGTATGGCTAATGGTAAATGGCTAATGGTAAATGGCTTATCACCTCAGTGAGAAGCACGTTGCCGCTCGACTTGCATGTATTAGGCACACCGCCAGCGTTCATCCTGAGCCAGGATCAAACTCTCCAAAAAAGAATTTGTTCTATAGCATCAGTCGAATTATTAGTTCCGAAGAACTAATTTACTGACTTAATTAAACATTTTCAAAAAAACTGACGTTGATGATCCGTTGTACAACGGATCTCTGGTAACCGAAGTTACCAGATTGCACTATCCTAGTTTTTAAGGGGCGTTTTTCAAAGACATCTAAAGATAGACCTCGAAAAGTGCTCGTTTAAATATACCGGTTAATTTCGTTCACGTCAAGACCAATCTTACAAATAACGTTGTAAGAATTATGCATATTCTCCCCTGTTATCTTGCTTATGCTTGACATAAACAACACAAAGCTTAGGCGGCCAAGACTTCGTTAAGCAGTTCAATTTCGTCCGTAATGATGCCGTCTACACCCATGCCTACCGCCTCACGCATACCGCGCTTGTCGTTAATAGTCCAGACATGCAGCTCCAGCCCAGCATCATGCGCACACTCCACAGCAGAGGCATCAATCATCGGTCCTGCTAGTCTCCTGCCTAAAGATTGGGATAGATCCGCCCAGCGCATTGGCACCTGCAGACATGCCGCGTCAATTTCCTTTAGGTAGTCCGTATTGCCCTCCATTAGGGCGATCATGCCCAAAGTTGCCGCAGATGTACAAACTTGCTCCTGTCCACCTAATTCGTTTGCTATACCTACAGTACGTGGGTACCAGAAGGATCCAATGCACACCCTTTCTACCGCATCGGCATCTAGTAGTACCCCTGGCAAGTGGCGGGCAACTCTATTAGTCTTTGCATCAATGTTAACCCTGGCATCCGGAAACACATCAAGGAGCTCCCTGAGGGTTGGGATCGGTTCGCCATCGATACGTATGCGAGCAATCTGCTCATCTGACATCCTATGTAGATCTTTACGCCTTGGTATCCCCGTGGCCTGTGCTTCTTTTTTGGTTTTAGAACCATGGAAAGCATAGACGGTATTATCGGTAGAGTCGGTAACATCTGTTTCAAAGTATTCAAAGCCAAGCGCCCAGGCGGCTCCAAAGGCTGGAATTGTGTTCTGCGGGCCAAGATTGCCACCCCTGTGTGCAAAACGCTTCACACCATCATGATCAAGAAATGCGTGTTTTGGTCTGGATCTCACTGTAAAACTCCTTAGTCAACAGTAGAGTTTGATACAAGTGCTAACAGATTGCAAGCACGAGCGTAAAGACTATTTGGCTTCGCTTGGAGCAGCCTCTTCTGACTCGTCTTCACCCTCAATCGACTTGTCTACAAGTGCGAGTGAGGCCACCGTATCACCGTCGTTGAGGCGCATGATACGTACGCCTTGGGTGGCACGTCCAAGTTCAGAGATATCCTTAAGGCCCAGGCGAATTGTTTGTCCTTGAGTAGAGATGATAATCACCTCGTTCGCCGTCTCGGTGAGAGCTTTTACGCCCACTAGCTTGCCCGTCTTAGTATTTACAACCGCAGACCTGATACCTACACCACCTCGAGCATGTGCAGTAAACTGAGCAATCTTGGTGCGTTTACCATAGCCGAATTCAGAGATCACAAAGATACTGGTCGTTTCTTCTACTATATCCATACCAATCACTTGGTCACCGCTGCGAAGGCGGATACCTCGCACACCTCGGGAGACACGGCCCATCGGGCGGACATCCTTCTCGTGGAAGCGGATCGCTTGCCCCTGAGAGGTTGAGATAACAACTTCGTTATCACCACTGGTAGTACGGACCCACTTCAGCTCATCGCCATCGTCCAGATTGATCGTGATCAGGCCAGAGCTACGGACGTTCTTGTACTGCTCAAATGGGGTCTTCTTCACGACACCACGCACGGTGCACATCATAAGATGGCCGTGGTCAGCATCTTTGCCTACATTAATGACAGAGCTCACGGCTTCTTCTGGCTGCAGTTGCAGGAGATTCACGATTGCTACACCCTTGGCATTCAGGCCAACTGCGGGAACCTCGTAGGCCTTCAGGCGGAAAACGCGGCCTTTATTGGTAAAGAACAGCAGGAAGTCATGTGTTGAAGTATTTACTACGTGTTCAATCACATCTTCTTCGCGAGTCGCCATGCCACGACGGCCTTTGCCCCCACGTCCCTGCTTCTTATAATCAGATATAGAAGAGCGCTTAATGTAGTTATTCGCTGTAAGAGTTACAACAACTTGTTCATCCGGCACGAGGTCTTCATCGCTTAATCTACCGAGCTCTTGCGGCACGACCATGGTCCGACGATCGTCGCCAAACTGCTTCTTCATCTCAAGTAGCTCGGTCTTAATAATCTTGAGGATTTCCTTTTCATCACCCAAGATACCTTCGAGCTTCTTGATAAGAGCCAGCAGCTCGTTTAGTTCGTTCTCGATCTCCTGCCGCTGCAAACCCGTCAGAGTACGTAGCTGCATGGCGAGGATTGCCTTAGCCTGGATCTCGGACAACTTAAACTTGGCCATCAGAGCCGCCTGGGCTTCGTCTGTGGTCTGTGAGGCTCTAATGGTGGCAATTACTTCATCAATATGGTCAAGGGCAATCTTAAGACCCTCCAGGATGTGTGCGCGGTCCTTAGCCTTACGAAGCTCAAACTCCGTACGGCGACGCACAACAATCTGACGATGCTTGATGTACTCCTGCAAGATGTCCTGCAGGCCGAGTACGCGCGGCTGGATACCATCAATAAGCGCCAACATGTTGTAGTGGAAGGCGGTCTGGAGGGGTGTGAGCTTATATAATTGATTCAGTAACTTCTTAGGGTAAGCGTCTTTCTTAAGGTCAATAACCACACGCACCTTACCACGCGAACTTTCATCGCGGATATCGGAGATGCCAACAATCTTCTTGTCACGCACCAGATCGGCTATTTTCTCTACAAGGCCAGCTTTGTTGACGGCATAAGGGATCTCAGTGATCACAATACGCTGGCGGCCCTTGGTCGTCTCTTCGATGTTGGCAACACCGCGCACAATAACACCACCACGACCAGTGGCAAAAGCATTACGAATAGAATCCTTACCGTAGATAATGCCGCCGGTTGGAAAATCCGGGCCCTTTACATATTCCATCAGATCATCGAGGGTAGCATCTGGTTTATCGATCTGAACAACAATTGCATCCACAAGCTCACCGAGGTTGTGTGGCGGGATACTGGTAGCCATACCAACCGCAATACCAACCTGGCCATTAAGAAGTAAGTTCGGTAATTTTGCTGGTAGTACTTCTGGTTCTTGCTGTGAGCCATCGAAGTTATCCCGGAACGGAACAGTATCTTTGTCGATATCCTCGATCATAGCCTCTGAGGCCTTGGTCATGCGGGCTTCGGTATAGCGATAGGCGGCCGGTGGATCTCCGTCCATGCTACCGAAGTTACCTTGGCCATCTACCAACATATAACGAGTCGAGAACGGTTGCGCCAAACGCACCATAGAGTCATAGATAGCAGTATCACCGTGCGGGTGATACTTACCCATAACCTCACCGACGATCTGAGCACTCTTGGTATGCTTTCCTGTCGAGCGAAGCCCGGTCTTGTCCATCACGTACAAAATACGGCGGTGCACGGGCTTAAGTCCATCACGCACATCTGGGAGCGCGCGGGCAACGATAACAGACATAGAATACTGGAGATAACTTGTCTCCATCTCATCTTCGACAGATCTGAGGACCATCGTTTTAGAGTGATTCAGCGGATCAATTGGCTTCATGCGTTTTTCTTCTTCGTTCATGGCTAGATATCCAGTTCTTTCACAAATTTAGCATTGGTCTGAATAAAGTTCTTGCGGAGTTCTACTTCTGTGCCCATAAGTTTGTTGAAAATTGCATCCGCTTTCTCGGCATCCTCTACCTTTACCTGGACCAGTACGCGGTTGTCTGGGTCCATAGTAGTCTCCCAAAGTTGGTCTGCGTCCATCTCCCCAAGTCCCTTATAACGCTGCAGAGTTACTCCGGCCTGCTTGATGCGATCATCCTTGGTATTAATAGCAACACCCTTGGCCTTACGGTCTTCGATAATCTTATCAATCAGCTCATCACGCTCTTCGTCTGTATAAGCATAGACTTTCTTCTTGCCCTGACTAATAGCGAACAGTGGCGGCTGAGCCGCGTACAAGTGCCCTCCCTCGATAATTGGATACATATGACGATAAAACAGCGTCATCAGCAGCGTACGGATGTGAGAGCCGTCAACATCGGCATCCGTCATGATGATAATTCGCTCGTAACGCAAGCCTTCCATATCAAACTGCTCCGCAATGCCAACACCCATAGCCTTAATAAGGTTGAGGATCTCTTGGTTGGCGAGCATCTTGTCCAAACGGGCACGCTCAACATTAAGCACCTTGCCACGAAGCGGCAGAATGGCCTGGAACTGGCTGTTACGACCTTCTTTAGCGGAACCACCGGCTGAGTTACCCTCTACAATATAGAGTTCGGCTTGTGTTCGGTCTTTTGTTGCACAGTCGGCAAGCTTACCTGGCAGGCTGGCACCATCCAGTGCACCTTTGCGGATAATATTGTCGCGGGCAGCGCGGGCAGCCTTGCGGGCGCGGGCAGCAATAATAGCCTTGTTAATGATCGCCTTGGCGATGGCTGGATTCTCTTCAAAATAATAAGCCAGATATTCGCTCAGAACCTTATCGACATAACCACGCACCTCTGGGTTACCAAGTTTGTTCTTAGTTTGTCCTTCGAATTGCGGATCTGGAATCTTGACCAGGATAACGGCAGTCAGACCCTCTCGGGTGTCATCACCACTGAGGTTTTCTTCTTTCTCTTTGAGCAAACCATTCTTGCGAGCGTAATCATTAACAACACGGGTCAGGGCAATACGGAAACCAACCAGGTGTGTACCTCCATCAGGAGTAAGTACGTTGTTGGCGAAGGCTTTCACGACTTCGTTATAAGTGTCATTGTACTGCAGCGCAATCTCAACCATAGCGTCACCAGCTTCTTTTTCTACATAAAAGACTTTCTCACCTATGCCTTCTTTGCCGATATTCAGGTGACGTACGTAGGACTGAATACCGCCTTCGAAGTAGAAGCTACAGCGCTGGTTAGTACGCTCATCGATAACAGTGGTTTTGATACCTTTGGTTAGATATGCCTGGTGGCGCAAATAGTCAACTACCCAAGCATAGTCAAAGGTGACCGTCTCCTTGAAGATAGTTGCGTCAGGATAAAATGTAATGATCGTACCGGTCTTATCGGTCTTTTCCCCTTTCTTGATTGGCGCGTCGGGCACACCAACTTTGTAGCTCTGGGTAAAGACATACCCTTGCCGCCTGATTTCGGCATGAAGCTCAGTGGATAAGGCATTCACGACGCTTGAGCCCACACCGTGCAAGCCAGAAGATACTTTATACCCACCGCCGCCGAATTTACCGCCAGCATGAAGCACCGTCAGGACTGTCTCTAGAGTACTTTTGCCAGTCTTGGCATGAGTGTCTACGGGGATACCACGGCCATCGTCCTCAACACGGCAACCACCGTCGGCTAACAATGTAACCTTTACTTCTGTGGCATGTCCTGCGATAGCTTCGTCAATACAGTTGTCTGCAATTTCTTTGATAAGGTGGTGCAGACCCACGCTACCAGTACTACCAATATACATACCAGGGCGCTTACGGACCGGTTCAAGCCCCTCGAGCACCTGAATATCATCAGAACCATATTCATTCTTTGCCACTAAATTACCCTCTTCTCCGGTGTTAGTCTCTTGGTGATTACGACTAAGTATAGCGCAAAAATATGCTCTCAGGCAAACAGGTTGCATATAAGACCAAATCTATGTTTCAATAAGCTTGAGCATAATGCTCAGGAAACAAACATCTACTCTATAGGAGGCGAACGCTATGTTCCGAAAACTTATCAGCAACTTGCCTTTTAATCCCAGTCTATTAGGGACGGTTTCCTTTTATGCAAAGAGGATGCGGGCCGAAGAATCACTACGCCGCCTTGGATTTGGGTTTGTTGCTCTGGCCATGTTTATACAGATGT
>CAZJWS010000073.1:0-6067 GCA_964549985.1 uncultured Candidatus Saccharibacteria bacterium
GGATGAACCTGGACTATTTTCATGGGGCGAGTGATGGGATTTGAACCCACGGCCTTCTGTGCCACAAACAGACGCTCTAACCAACTGAGCTACACCCGCCATAAAACCGCCCTATTATATCTGTTATTGTTCACCTTTTCAAGGTATAGTACTAAGCAATGGCACAGGCAGCACGCGCAATTATTATCGAAAACGGCAAACTATTGATCATGTACCGCAACAAGCAAGGGGCCGAGTACTATACCTTAGTCGGCGGCAGAGTAGATGACAGCGAGACGATCATAGAGGGTCTGGTCAGGGAAGTCTGCGAAGAAACTGGCCTGCATATCACCAAAGGTAGCCATGTATATACCGAAGATCATCGGGAACCGTATAATAAACAATATATTTATCTGTGCGAAGTCGCGCCGCATGCTGACATCGCGATCCAGGAGTATTCAGAAGAAAGCCAGATGAACCAGGTCGGTGTGAATATACACCAGCCGATGTGGGTTGATAGCAGGGCATTCGAGAGGCTTCCGTTCAGGACGCCACAGCTGCAGGCGGCCATTGTGAAGGCTTTGAAGAAAGGCTTCCCGGCCGGGCCAGTACAAATTTAGATTATTTTTTGTCTAGGAACGACATAGCCACGAAGCCAAGCCCCAGCCCGATAAGTGTACCAGGTGCCATAAAAATCCAGTTTTCGGTGATTATGCTGGCAATAAAGCCACCACCTATTCCCACCAGGATAAATCCAATAAATGCTTTGCCTTCGCGGTCCTCTGTTTTGTTTGCCATGATGCAGTTCCTTTCGACTAGTTAATATAGATAAGTATACAAAAAACCAGTCGTAAAGACTGGCTCTTTGATTGGTATGGCATTTAGCGCAAGTTAGGGTCATTTTGACGCAACCTAGTTATAGCTTTTGACTAGCTTATTCACTTCATTGATCTTATTAACTAAGTCTTCAAGCGATTTGATACTGTACAGCGACTCTATCGCGGCTACTGCATCTTTGGGCAAATCGCGAGAACCATGTTTTAAGCCATAAGTTATCTTTAATGGTGCGTGTTTTATACGAATTAGCTCAATAACTGGCTCTACCAGCCAAAACTGATAATTATGGAGTGCTTCCATAAACTGTTTGCGCTGGATTTCTTTCCTAACTGATAGTTCGCCAAACTCAATCTTTTCTAAGAGAAACTGCTTACGCTCTTTAAGTATCTTGTTATAGCTGGCTTCATCAAAAGGCTCAAATTTAGTCGTGTTATCTTTATCAAACAGTACTTTGATTTTACGTAAACTATCAAACAAGCCGAATTTATGTGAATGTGAGTGAAGATTTATTTCAATAAAGTGAAGTGGCTTCATTTGCGCAAGATGGTAAACAACGTGAGTGAATGGCGGCGTTAAACCCTCACTAAAATTAACGTCTATAGTGTCTTTTGCACTCAGAAACTTTTCGATTTTATCAAGCACTTGTCGGTCTTGATCGTCATCAATGTCAATCCATAAATCAACATCAGATAGTTCATCATTGTTGCCCTCTGCAACCGATCCAGCAATCCACATTGCATGAACGGCCGAATCTTGCTCGAGCAGGTCCTTTAGTTCGTCAACAATCTTTAAATCCATGCAGTAATCATAACAAACAACTCCTTTGTTAAAAGGAGTTTAAGCATAAACGCTTTAGTATCCGGAATGGATTTGACCTACCTCCGGCAGGCCCCCGGGCTTCTGCCAAGCCAGCACAGCTGGCAGGTGAAGATTGCCTTGCAAAATGCCACTGGCATTTCTCACCCCGACCTTTTGGTCAGGTGCTCGAATCCGTCAGGACACCAAATACAAAACCGGTCGCAAGGACCGGCTCTGTATTTGGTACCCCGGGAGGGAATATCGACTCACAAGTCGAATTGCTTTGCAATTTGCTCGCGAGCCCGGCGCGGCGTGCATCGAGTACCGATGCACAGGCCTTGCGCCCGTTCGATTCCCCGCAGGCCAAGCAGTTGGCCTGCTATCTCTGGGTACCAATTCAAAAACCCACCGTAATGGTGGGCTCTTGAATTGGTACCCCGGGAGGGAATCGAACCCCCGACCTGTGGGATAGAAGCCCATTGCTCTAATCCGCTGAGCTACCGGGGCGTCGTCGGAATGTGATGCTGCGGTTTCTGTACTGCCGGCAAAACAAGTTTGCCCGGACAGTACTAGAAACCTCAGCAAGCTTCCTCCTCTCAAATTCGAGAATCCTCTCTCGAATTTGGCAAGTGCAGAGCACTTTCAGTAAAGCATTATATAATTTCTACCGAAGTTTTTCTAGTAGTGATACTGTTTGCCGGACAGAATTGTTGATGCGCGGTAAAGCTGCTCAAGCAAGACAAGGCGTACTAGCTGGTGCGGAAAGACGAGCTTCGATAAACTCCAGGTAAAGTCCGCACGTAATTTTATAGCTTCACTTAATCCAAAAGCACCGCCGATAACAAAAACCACTCTTTTTGCAGCATGGTTTTGGTAGGCCTGTAGCTTAGCTGCAAACTCGGGCGAGGTAATTTGTGTACCGGATTCATCCAGGGCAATGACACTGTCATCATCTTTTATGTGCTTGAGTAACTGCTCGCCCTCCAACTTCTTGGCATGTTGGCCTGGGGTAGATTCTGTGCTGCCGGAGTCAAGTAGAACCCATTCAGGCGCAAAGCTTCTGCCAAGCATCTTCTCGTAGTGCAATAGGCTTTCAGCCAATTTCGGGTCGTGGCGCTTACCAATGGCAAGGATAACAATTTTCATAGTCTGAAGTGGTGCGGGTGGGGGGAATCGAACCCCCGTCTCAAGTTTGGAAAACTTGCATACTAACCGTTGTACTACACCCGCGAACAGAGGTGATTATAGCAAACTATCTATAGTATTGCGATTTATTCTTCATTAGCATAAGCATATAAAATAATATAGTTTACAAATTATAATAAATAATGCATAATACAGGCATAGCTTTATATTAAATTAGGAGTTGTTATGTACGGAGAAGTCTTAGGTGTTGCTACACCTGTTGTTGCCACGGGTGCAGTTATTTTATTGCCAAACACTGGTACGGGTACCGAAATCATCACTATTGCTGTATCAGTTCTGGTTGGTATGGTTATCTGGGGCGTGTCGTACGCCCGTGCAAACCGCTAGCAGGCTTTTTCCCGCGTAATATTCCGGCACAGGTTCAGTATGTCTCAGTCTAAGCACGAAAAAATGCAGAAGAAGATACAAAAAATACTTGTGTCGGTTTTTATTTTACTTATTTTTATTGTTCCTGGTTTTACTACGGTGCGATGGCTTAAAGTTGTCTTTTTTGGAAATGACCCGCGTAAAGTGATGGCAATTGAGGGCTCGGCTCCCCGTCAGTATGATGGCCTGAAGCCTTTCGGTGAGCCGCTGATTAGCATTACCTTTGATGATGGATGGGAGAGTATTTATTCCGAGGCTTATCCAATACTTGAAAAATATGGTATTAAATCGACGCAGTATATCTTGGGCGATGAATTTGAAAATATTGCCTATATGTCCGAGGCACAGATCAGGTCTATGCAGCGTGCCGGCCACGAAATAGCCTCGCACACCATGTCGCATCCAAACCTCACCGCCCTAGATGACGAAGATCTAACCTATGAGCTTGGGCAATCCAAGGCAATCCTACAGAAGAAGTTCGGAACCATACGCGATTTTGCAACGCCACTTGGTGCTTATAATGGTGATGTTATCTCAAAAGTCGAACAGTACTATCGCTCGCATCGGAACACCGATGCTGATCCGGCAGAGGTTGACGATCTCGACGTCAATACAAGGGCAAAATTCAACCAGTTCAATATTATCGCCTACACTGTTCGTCGTACCACCACGCCGGATGATATCAAAAGGCTGATTGCTTACACGGAGGCCCATAACGGCTGGCTGGTGCTGACGTATCACCAGATAGATACCAGTGATGCCCACTTCGGGGTTACAAAGGAGACCTTCGAAGAGCATATGCGGCTGGTTTCAAGCAGCAAGGCTCGCTTTCCTGCAATGGGTCAGGTCCTGGATATTATCGCACCAGTGCAGAAGGAGTTGTTCTGATGGCAAAAGCAGTTATGTGCCTATTGATTGCCGCGCACAATGAAGAGCTGGTACTGGAGCGAACTATTCGCTCTGCTCTTGATGCGGGAATGAGCCCGGAATATATCTATGTAGTTGACGATAATTCGGTAGATGCTACCAGCCGAATTGCACGCTCGATTTTACCGCGCGCAAATGTTTGTCGGGTGCGTCGTAGTGGCAAAGGCTTGGCACTTAAGAAGGCCGCCAAAAAGTTTGCTCTATCGGACAAG
This sequence comes from uncultured Candidatus Saccharibacteria bacterium, assembly GCA_964549985.1. Classification (GTDB taxonomy): domain Bacteria; phylum Patescibacteriota; class Saccharimonadia; order Saccharimonadales; family JACDBH01; genus CAZJWS01. The sequence goes on from CAZJWS010000073.1 coordinate 4,326, forward strand.
TATCGCTGGATACATCTTGCCGATGCTGATGGAGCATTCGCGACTAACTACTTTCGAGTTATGCGCCGCGAAATACGGGTAAGCAATGCTGCAGCTACGGGATATATAAAGAGCCTGCCAGGCCGACACGTAAGTCAGTATCGCGTATTTGAGTATACGATCGGTATGGAGCTGCACCGTCGGTTCCAGTCACTTTTTAATGTTATTTCTGTTATTCCTGGCCCTACATCTTGCTTCCGCTCTGATGTTTTTTCTAACGTTAACTTTGCGAACAAGTCTTTGACTGAAGATTTTGATGTAACGTTGCAGATACACCGCAGAAAGCTCGGTAAAATTCAGTTTATTCCGCAGGCAATTACTTACACCCAGGACCCGGGTACGACAAAGGAGTACCGTAAGCAGATAACACGTTGGAATCGCGGAGTTATGCAGGGCGTAATCACACATAAAATTGGCCGCAAGTTGTCGCCAATTGACGCATATCTCATTCTGCAAATTATGCAAAACATGCTGTTTTTTGCGAACTACTTTGTATGGGTACCGTACCTCGCGTTCAAGGGGCAGGGTGCTTCTATATTTGCAATTACCTTCCTGCTCGATGTGATTATAACTTTTATGATTACTGTTGGTGTTGCGATTCGTGCGGGCAGAATGGATATAATTAGCGCATTTCCATATATTTTCTTCATGCGCTTTGTCAGCCTTGGTGTTTTCTTAAAGACATTCGTTGAAGTTATCGTACTGCGCCGCTTTCGTATTACTGAAGGGCACTGGGAAAACAAGGGCCGTCGCTACGTCCTAAATGCGTCTTAGAAGATTGCTTTGATCTCATCCCAAAGCGAAGGGCTACTACTGCTTGGAAGTTGCTCTTTACCATACAGTTCTTCGTTTAGGTTTGAAGATTGCTTTTGGCTGGCTGCTTCAATCGAGTCTGTAGCTGGTGCAATCTGTTCAGCTTCAATAATAAGGCGCTTCGCATTGCTGCCCACAGGTGTACAGGTTATGAGCGTGAGGCGATGGGCAGTGGTGGTATCTAATACAGACAGATCGGTTGGTTTAACAATCTTCATGTTTTTGACCGCATAGATGTAACGCAGACCCTTGTACTCGAGTATTATAGAATCACCTGTTTCTAACTTGTCAAGTGACGCAAAAACAAACTTATAGTTTCCTTTTGCCCAGACTTGATTGCTGGAATGCCCGAAGATGACAATGTTGCCCGGCTGGCCGGGTGTACCGGTGTTTGGATAGTGGACAACTCCGTCGCGTAAGGCTATTTGGAAATTACGTTCATCAATATCTTTTTGATCATAGTTAACCGGGGCGGTGATATTCAGCTTGTTGATGATGAGGCGAGGTGATTCGCTTTCGGCAAATAACGGCGAGACCGCAATTGACTCATCGAGCTGCGCAGCTTGAGCATTCACTTCAAACTTTGAATGGGTTACCATCCCCCCAGCCAGCTGTGAGTTGAAAACACCAAGCAAGAGTAACATGGTACCAATACCGAGCATCGGTGGTACGAAATGTTTTTTAATGCGCAGCTTTACACGGCTGCCTTGTGGGGCAAAACTCTTCTTCATAGTTACTAGTATAAGTACTGAGTTATGTATATTATACTAGTAAATCTATTAAAAAGCAATACCTTAACAGATAGTCTATACGAGATATTGTTTACGACGGCTCAAGTAGGTAATCCCGCTTGCGGCACCAAGCATGACAAGCCCTACCAACAAGCCTTG
>CAZJWS010000074.1:0-2833 GCA_964549985.1 uncultured Candidatus Saccharibacteria bacterium
GCCGCCGACATAGAAAAGCGGTCAATATGGTACCTGGATCTTATACCGACAGATGCACGTACTAATGGCGCACCGGTTGATGTTACGAGCCACGCCAGCATATTCGATGATTCTACGTCCGACCCGATGGGTTTGCGAATAGCGCAAAGTTTTGAGGGGCTACGTGTTCATTACTATGATATCAACAAGAATCCCCATGTCATTACACCAACCTATAACTGTGCCGGACAAGGTTATGGCGGGTGTAATATGTCAAACAAAGTAGCGGGCTTAAGCCCGCTGGAAGAGCCATCACTGAACCTTAACCCGATCCCGAATGTCCGCCGGCACTGGGTGGTGCGGATGACAACCTCCAAGATGACAATTTTTATCGATAGTGTCCGCGTGTTCGAGGGGCCGATCCCGGCTGATTTCCGGAACATTACCAAATACCAGGTGCATTCCACCATCTTTGCTTACAATGTGGGTAAAGATAACCCCAACAACGCAACGACATTCTTGTTCCACTGGGACAACTTTGGGTTTAACGGGCCGGCCTCACCAACAGTCGTGCATAATTATATGGAAGGCGGCTCCAATGGCACTCTACCCTATGTTGGCCAAGGTACAGTTGCCAGTCCAGTACCCAAAGGTGCCAGGACAACGATTATTCCAATTCCCGACCAAATCGGAACGCCAGTCAAAGCCAGGCTGCATTTTACGATGGCTGCTTTGGGGCCCGGCTGGTACACCTATAACTCCAATCATAATATCCGGGTCAACGGTAACACCTATCCGTTTGCGCATCCGCGTACCCAGGTGCCGGCACCCGTGTGGTCCAATTGGGATGGGAACCAGATTGATAATGGCCATCCGCCTATGGCTTTGTCGGTAGATATCAATCCAGCACAGCTGATCCGGGGCAATAACCAGATACAACTCAATATAGACGGCCATCACCAGGCGGTTATGAACGTGCATATCGAGCTGGAATACCAGCGTGGTACCCAACCGGGTTACACGCAGCCCAAAGACATTTTTGGCTTTGCCAATCTAAGTACATTCACAACGCCGCCAATGTCTGACCACGATAAGTATCTGTTCATTGAGCAAAACCTTGGCCTGGCAAGCTCTGACCATGATCACGAGACACCGGATCCGGAAAACCCTGGCCCTGTGCTCGATATGCGCAGGTTCGAAGCTGAAGAGGCTTATATGCTGCAAGGAACTACTGCTGGTGATGACCCGAATGCCTCCAAGGGCAAGTTTATCCAGTTCTAGCGGTGCTAGTTTACGCTCAAGCCGGTTTCTGTTATCCTGAAAACAACTTTAGCGTTTTAGGGGTATAGCTGTGCAAGAGGATACTCTGATAGGTAATACAGGGCGGTGGTTTAACCCGCGCAGAGCTAGCAAGCTGACACTGCTTGTGTTTATTGGAATATTCGGTATTATCGGCGGGATTATTGCCCTGCTGATGTCCAATGCGGCGGTGCCGCTGGTCCCGGACAGTTCAGTACCCGCACCACAGAATATCAGGGTTTTTGCTGACGACCAGTCGTTGTATGTGCGTTGGGATGACCGTAGCACCGAGGCCACGCCCTATGGGTATTATTTGCAATACAAAAAGAAGGGTGCAGCCACATGGGAAAATGTCCGCCAGACCCTGCACAATACTATTCAACTTCAGCCGCTCATCAACGGCCAGGAGTACGAAATCACCGTGCAGACAGCAAGGGGTAGCTATTTAGGTACGGCGCTTGGGCCGCTCAAAGGTGCGACCAATGCCAGTACCCAGTATTGGTTCCGGGCCGATGGCCATGTGTCGCCCGTAAGTGCAGCCACAACTGTGAGCGGGACACCGTCATCGGCGCGGGTAGATGATATGCGCAGCCGCCTGACTGGTTTCTTTGATGATTTTAATGAACCGGCAAACCCGCTGAATGAAACCAAGTGGAACTCAGCCACTACTGGCCGGTCCGAAACCCAGTCAAACGGAGCTTTTATCAATAACCAGTTTCACGCCCATACCCAGATACGCAGCGGTTTTGGCGGGTTGATCAACCGGCCGCGGGCAACCTTCAAAACCCATACCGGTATGAACGGCAGCCCCTTGAGCGAATCCAACCCGGCGCGGGTAGAGTGGGATATGGACATTGTCTACGATGGCCGTAGTAACTGGTATGTGGACCTGATACCGCTATCAGTGAGGCGTAATAAACAGACCCTGGACATTAATGCCCACGACCAAAATGATTTGGAACGGGGAGACGAGCCGGCCAATATGCTGCGGATGAATCTGACGCCATATATTGCCGAGCTGGAATATTGGGACAATACGCTACTGCTGAACAAACTGAATGTAGAGGCTAGTACGGCGGTAGTATGCCGCGGCGGGCCGACGAACTACATCGACCTGCGGGACTGTGATTTGTCCAAAAAGACAGTCGGGCTGAGCCAGTTAGCAGAACTGTCTGACGCGCCGTTTGGCGGCGACCAGAATGTCCGCCGGCACTTTATTATGGAATTAACACCTACCAAGGTACGGGTGTATATGGATAGTGCGCTGATGATGGAAGCGAATTTGCCATCAGCTTTTGCGGTTGAGCGCGAGTTTACGGTGCATAACTCAATGTTTACCTATAACACGGGCAAGGAGTGGGAGCCAAACTTGCGCGGGTCTTATGAAAAGAAGGGCATACACCCTATTATGCACTTCTACCACTGGGACAACTTCGGCTTTACGGGCCCTGCACCAACAACCGTGGTGCATAACTATATTGATGGCGGCTCTACGGGCACAACCCCGAAGTATTTCCAGGACGAATCAAATCACGAGAAAGGCCGCCGTACCACG
>CAZJWS010000074.1:2843-4006 GCA_964549985.1 uncultured Candidatus Saccharibacteria bacterium
ATTCCTATCCCGGACGATATCGGCAGCCCGGTAGGGGGTAAGGCCACGCTGTATTGGCAGGAGTGGTGCTGCGGATACCGGTGGCGGTCAGGCGATCACATATTGGTGAATAACCGCCGCTACGATGTGCCGAATCCGTTGGATAATATGGTGAACTATCCGGCGGACTACGCCAATTCCTTTACCGGGGGCGGCCGGGTGCACACCGTGGCGATACAGATCAATGCCTCGGATTTGGTCAAGGGCAATAACACCATCGTCAACAATATGCAGGGGGCAGCCGAGGCGGCAAACTTTGCCGAGCCGCATATTGAACTGGAGTACGCCAAGTCGGGGCCGGTGCCTGCCTATACCCCGCCGATAGCTATATTTGGCCAGGCATTCAGTAATATTGTTGAGCCGCATATGACCACTTGCGACAGTTATATTTATGTCGAGCAAGACCTGGGCCTGCCGTACCTGAACGGCAAAACAAACCTGGAACCAGGCCCCTGTGCCTGGTTGACCCACGCGCCGCACCACGAGGGCGCCGGGGCATTGCTGGATCTCCGTAACTTTGAAGCCGAGCAGGCGCGAAGCGTCACGACAGGGGTTACTATCGGCGACGACCCGAACGCCTCCAAGGGCAAGTTTATCCGGTTTTAGACATTGAAACGGAATTCGACGACATCGTTTGGCCGCATTATGTAGGTTTTGCCTTCGGTGCGGACTTTGCCTTGCTGTTTGGCGGCTTGTTCTGAGCCGGCTGCAATCAGATCGTTGTAGTCAACTATTTGGGCGGCGATGAAGCCGCGTTCGAAGTCGCCGTGGATAACGCCGGCGGCCTGTGGGGCAGTGGAGCCCTTGCGGACGGTCCAGGCACGGACTTCTTGCTCGCCGGCAGTCAGGTAACTTTGGAGTCCCAGCGTGTCGTAGGCGGCGTGGATGAGGTTAACCAGGCCAGACTCGGTTACGCCGTAGCTTTCAAGCAGTTCCGCACGGTCATTATCGTCCAGGCCGCGAAGCTCTGATTCAAGCTTGGCGCAGATGAATACCGCCTGCTGGGGTGCGGCTAATTGCACTAATTCTTGCTTCTTTTGATCATTCTGCAGTGTGTCTTCGTCGACATTGAACACATAGATGACAGACTTTAGCGTCAGAAGTTGTAATTCCTTTTGTAGCCA
>CAZJWS010000074.1:4016-6034 GCA_964549985.1 uncultured Candidatus Saccharibacteria bacterium
CGTGACTCGTGTCTCATGACTCGTGACTCGGCAAACAGAGGCTGGCCCGCATCCAATATTTGTCTCACTTCATCTATAAAGGTGACTTGCGGCTGAAGTTTAGGGTTCGCTCGTGCCTCTTTTTGCATTTGGGGCAGGCGCTTTTCAACTGTCTGAAGATCGGCCAGGACGAGCTCGGTATTGATAATATCTATATCCTTCCCAGGTTCGTGGGTACCGGTGGCGTCGTCGGTGAGTACATTCGGGTCGTCAAAGGCCCGCACCACGTGTGCAATGGCGTTACAGGAACGGATATTGGCCAGGAACTGGTTGCCCAGGCCTTCGCCTTTGCTCGCGCCAGCTACCAGGCCGGCGATGTCAACGAAGGTAACAGTGGCGGGGACTTTCTTCTTGGCGCTGTATAACTCCTCTAGTTTGTCCAAGCGGACGTCGGGAATCGGCACAATACCGGTGTTGGGCTCGATGGTAGCAAAAGGATAATTAGCCGCCAAAATATTATTGTCGGTCAGGGCATTAAATAGGGTAGACTTGCCGACATTAGGCAGTCCGACGATGCCAATTTGAAGTGAACTCATAAGCATCATTATAACAGGGATGATGCTGACTCGTAAGGCTTAAATATTGACAATTCAACAAGCTTATGCTAAAATGTTAGCATGACAGAGAATCTAAACAATTCTAATCAAGATCCATCAAACCCAGAACTACCTGGGAGATTAATCATGCGGGCACTTGCAAGTAAGTTAGCTCGCGACGGACAGCCGAGGATGATTGATATTTGGACAAGCAATAGGACCGGAAAAGAAGTAGTCAATTATCGTCGCAAAGAGCAGCGTGCAGATGGTGAATTTGAACAAACTACACTTGGAAACGATTTTTACGGTACTTTTCGTGGCGAGCCTAGAAACATGAACGCAATGCTGAATGACGAAACAGCGGCTCATCGTACCGGCGTATTAGGTTTTGTTGGCATGCAAAATGGTAGGGAGGGGAGGTTGCAATTCGTCCTCAATCTTGATGGCAGCGTTGATGAAGTTCTAAGAAGCCGTGGCGCGGAAGAGTCCAGGCATCAAATCGACGAAATTCAAACCGGAGAAGTTCTGGATTTAATTGATTCAATTAAGCCCGGTCAGATGTGGTGGGAGCACGGTGTTCCGCACTTTCCTGACGAAGACCAGCCATCAGCTTAGTTTTTATACTATAGATTCTTTATAAATTCTGGTGAATATCCACGCATACGTTTATCGTTTGGCTCGGGTAATGGAAATGCTATTTCAAAAGGTTGGCTTAGCGTGCGGCTATGCCAATAGATAAACTCATGCACTCTATTCTAACAGAGGTGGAAAGAATTGACAAATAAGCATAAGTATGATAAGATGAAATAGTTAAAGCAAAAACAAAAGATGTCAGAAACAACACCGTATCAACCAGCCCCTCCAACCAGTGAAGCCACACGCCTTAGTGTGGACAGTCTTAATGACCGCCAGGGTATTGGAGGCGGTGATTTAGATTTAGAGGCTAGAAATACGGCCGAATCCATCTTGGGTGCTCATATGCAAGAATATGATAACTATGTTGGTGCCGCCCGTGCATTTGTGGCCGATAAACTCGGGATGACAGATGTGCAGACCGTTGATAGGGTGGCCGTACTTTCGGCTGATACCGCCGAGGCTTGGGGGGTTGGAACGAATGGCGGTCACTATCTGCCAGAACTCGATGTTGCATATGTCTTCGAACAATCAAGTGGCAGACCAAAGACAGACAAGTTGATTTTAGCATCAAGCCTTGTACACGAACTTACTCATTCTGCAACAGTAACACCAGAAAATGCCAGGAGTGAGAACCCTTTTTATCATGAGGCACTCGCAGGTATGGCCGAATATTTTGCGTTACAAAACCTTGCTGAAGCAGGTGAGTTTGACGTCGCACCAGACACAACAGTAACACGCTCAATCGACGGGGAAGATGTAACCATAGTGATCCCTGGTAGTTTCCGCAGAGTTGACGCAGCAGAAGTG
>CAZJWS010000075.1:0-3537 GCA_964549985.1 uncultured Candidatus Saccharibacteria bacterium
CTATTTACCATGCATTTACCATTAGCCATTTACGGTAAACGGTACATAGAAAATGTATGGAAAATGGTGAAAGGTGAATAGTGAACAGTATTGATGGCATAGTTCTGATTGATAAGCCCAAGGGCTGGACGAGTTTTGACGTGGTTGCGAAGATTCGCGGCCAGTTAAAGCGTGAGACCGGGTTGAAGAAGCCAAAAGTAGGCCACACGGGTACATTGGACCCAATGGCAACGGGGTTATTGATTATTGTGACGGGTACTTACTGCAAGCGGGCTGCTGAGTTCAGTAAGCTGGACAAAGAGTACGAAGCTGAGCTTACGCTGGGCACAACCTCTGATACAGATGACGACGAAGGCGAAAAGACCCACGTATCTGATGATATACCGACTGAAGAGGCTGTCCTGGCCGCTCTAGAGGCCTTCCAGGGCGAGATTAGTCAGACTCCGCCCATATACAGCGCTATAAAAATCGGCGGACAGCGGGCCTACAAACAGGCCAGGAAGGGCAAAGAGGTAGTTATGGAGCCCCGCAAAGTTAAGATTTATAGTATCACAGGGGTGAAGTATGAATATCCGAAACTGTCATTTACCGTCAAAGTATCATCAGGCACCTATATCAGGTCTCTTGCCCGGGATATCGGTGCAAAATTAGGTACGGGCGCCTACCTGAGTGCTCTTAAGCGTACTGAGGTGGGCATACAGAAGCTGCAAGATGCTATAGAAGTAGCAGACTTCTCAATGGATAAGATTCGTCAGGTCTAATCAGGTTCAGCACCACTTATGGTTTAATAGACATATGAAACGACTTCTGCTTCTGCGCCGGTGGCACATTGCCAGCCTTGCAGTGTTGGCAGTACTTGGGCTGGGTACAGCAGTGTGGGCGCAGGCGGCCCGGCCGCATATTAAGTTCGAGGCCGAAAGCAGAACGAGTGCCACAGGGGTTACTGAGATAAATGACACTGGCGCCTCTGGGGGTAAGGCGGTGCAATTCAGTTCTGGCGGTAGTGGATTTGACCCGCACCAAATTCTGCCCGTAGGCGCAACTTTACCCGATGACGCAACCTGCAGGTCCCGGGTAACGCCGACTCCGGAAGTCCGCTCGCGGTTTACTGATCTGATGGCCAAAAACGCTACGGCCGGTACCAACAAGAATATTGCCAATGATCTTCGGCGCCGGGTAAGCGGTGCCTACACGGGTACTACTGATGAAATCCTGCAGTGGACGGCCTGTAAATGGGGTGTTGACGCTGATATTGTGCGGGCGCAAGCAGTGCAGGAGTCCTGGTGGACGTTTGGCAAGGGTGACTGGACAAACAACCCCGCAGCGTGCGCGCCTGGGCACGGCTTGGGCGTGGATGGCCGTCCTGGGCAATGCCCGGAGAGCTACGGCATCTTGCAAGTCCGTTATCAGTATCATGGCCCGCCTAGTAATCTGAATACCTGGCCCGAGGCCGAAACTTCTACCGCCTATAACGCTGACTATACTTACGCAATTTGGCGTGACTGTTACGAGGGCAATCTGGGTTGGCTCAATACCGTTGAACGGGGCGAACAATATGTAGCAGGCGATGCCTGGGGCTGTTTGGGCGTATGGTTTTCTGGCCGTTGGAAGACTGCGGATGCAAACAGCTACATAAATAATGTCCGGGGGCATTTCAACGGAAAAACCTGGACTCACCCGGATTTCCTGAATGCCTCTCCCTGATTAATCCTGGCCGACCCCTTGGCCCGTAGTAGATTTCCATGAGGTTCGCTGGAGCGAACCATTGTTACGCTAAGGGCGCAACAGGCATGGAAGCTCACTACAGGGCTTGCGTAAGAAGTCGTCATCTGATAAAATAGGGCCTACATGATTACAAGTGAGAACAAGCAGAAGGTAATTGCAAGCATGCAAACCAGCAAGACTGACACCGGGTCTCCCCAGGTGCAGGTTGGTATTATGACTGCCCGCATCCAAGAGCTTACCGAGCACCTGAAGGTCAACAAAAAGGACCATGCAGCACGCCGTGGTTTGCTACAATTGGTGGGTCAGCGTAAAAAGCTGTTGCGCTATCTCTCTGAAAAAGACACCCAGGCTTACCTGGATACTGTCCAAAAACTCGGTCTGCGCAAATAGTTTTGCACACTTCTAGTGCCTATACACAGATATGGGCACCATGAAATGCACAAAGCTAACGATTCCGGCTTTTGGTGGCAGAGCACAGCTATACGGCCTTTTATTGCATTTCGGCATGTATATCTGAACCCTGCTACCATGGCGGTACAAAGAAGGGAAGTTAATGGCAACCATTAATCCATTTAACAAAGATATTATTGCGGTCGAGGGCGACTTTTGCGGCCGCAAACTCCGGCTCGAGGTTAACCGGGTTGGTTTTCGTACCAGCGCCTCGGTGGTGGTAACCTATGGCGACACGGTGGTGCTCGGTACCGCTATGGTAAGCCCAGGATCTGTGCGGGGTATGGACTACTTCCCCCTGAGCATTGATTATGAAGAAAAATTTTATGCAGCCGGTAAGATCAGCGGCTCTAGGTTTATCAAGCGCGAGGGCCGACCCTCTGACGATGCGGTGCTGATTGGCCGCCTGATTGACCGCCCCATAAGACCATTATGGCCGAAAGGTTACAGGAACGAAGTCCAGGGTGTAGCTACGGTCCTAAGCATGGACCCGAGCTTCCGTCCGGACATGATCGCAATGATCGCAATGTCTGCCGCATTTACACTGACCGGTGCACCATTTGACGGTCCGGTAGCTGGTTTGCGTGTAGCGTTGGTAGATGGCAAGTTCAAGGCCTTTGCCACTCCAGAGGAATACGAAGACAAGCTGGACCTGGTGGTGGCCGGCACCGAACACGGCATCATGATGGTTGAGGCGGGTGCTTCAGAGGTTGATGAAGAAACCGTGGTCAAGGCTATGGAATTTGCACTCAAGGAATTCCAGCCTGCTATTAAGCTTCAGAAGGAATTAGCCAAAAAAATTGGTGTCACCGAGATGGAATACACGCTGGTGAAGCCAGATGAAGATATCCAGAAGCGTGTCGATACTTGGGCCGCCGGCAAGATGGGTAACAACCTGCGCGCCGCCTACCCGGAGCGTAATCAGCTGGTGTCTGAACTGCGCGAGGCTATGCATGTGCACTTTGCCGAAGAGATTGGCGAAGAGGCTTATACCGAAGCAAAGGATGAGTACGACGAAGCCTTTACCATGGCCGTGCACAAGGATGTGCGTGACGGTATTGTGAAGGAGTCTATCCGTCCGGATGGCCGCAAGACTACCGAGATCCGTCCGCTTAGCTCTGAGGTTGGGTTCTTGCCGCGGGCTCACGGTTCCAGCTTGTTTACCCGGGGTATGACGCAGGGTATGAACATTGTAACCCTGGCACCGCTCAGTTACTCGCAGCTGGTAGATACTATGGAAAAAGAAGGCGAGCGCCGCTACATGCACCACTACAACGCTCCAGGATGGACGGTGGGTGAAGTCCGCCGCTTAGGCTCGCCGGGCCGCCGCGAAATCGGCCACGGCTACCTTGCCGAGCGTGC
>CAZJWS010000075.1:3547-4834 GCA_964549985.1 uncultured Candidatus Saccharibacteria bacterium
TTCCATACACCATCCGTTCAGTCACCGAGATTATGTCCCAGAACGGTTCTACTTCTATGGCAGCCACTTGTTCAAGCTGTTTGGCGCTCATGGATGCCGGTGTGCCGCTGAAGCGCCCGGTATCTGGTATTGCCATGGGGCTCATGATTGATGGTGATAAGCCGTATATTCTATCTGATATTGCTGACGCCGAAGATTTTGCCGGTGATATGGACTTTAAAGTCACAGGTACCACCGAAGGCATCACGGCCCTGCAGATGGACATGAAAGTCCATGGCCTGCCAGTGAAGGTGCTCGAAAAAGCTCTGGAGCAGGGCAAGGCCGGCCGTGCCCACATCCTGGAGCACATGCTGACTACCATCAAGGAACCACGTAAGGAGATGAGCCCGTACGCACCACGTGTCGAGTCCATCATGATTAACCCGGACAAGATCCGCGAAGTCATTGGTAAGGGCGGTGAGACCATCCAAAAGATTACCGCCGAAACCGGTACCGAAATCGACATCAAGGACGATGGCACCGTGATGATCGCCAGCCCAGACAAGGAAAAGATCGATGCGGCGATCAAGTGGATCAAGGGCATTACCGACGACCCAGAAATCGGTGCCATCTACAAGGATGTGCCGGTTGTCAGCATTCTGGACTTTGGCGCATTCGTGAACATCTTGCCGGGTAAAGACGGCCTGGTACACATTTCCGAACTATCTGAAGACCGGGTAGAGAAGGTAACTGATGTTGTTAAAGAAGGCGACCTGGTAACAGTTAAGTTAGTAGCCGTCGACGACCGTGGCCGCCTAAATCTATCTATGAAGCAAGCCGCCCGCGACGCTAAAAAGTAAATAGTTTGTAGGCTATGAGTTACTTCGATAAACAACTATTTGTTCAATTCGTCAGCAGCCCTGGTTCGGGAAAAAGCTATTTTTCCCGCCAGGCGGCTGAGCGTATGAACGCTGTTAGGCTGAGCAGTGATGCTATGCGTATCGCACTGTTCGGCTCCAAGAAAGGCTATCTCCAGATGTATGAGCAAATCGGCCACGAAAAGGTGCTTGAGCAGATTTTTGGAGCCATGGACTATTCTGCCGAACAAGCTCTGGCCGCGGGTAATGATGTTTTTTATGATGCCAACAATAACAAGCGCAAGCATCGTAGAATCCAAGAAGATCGTGCAGGCCGATGTCATGCAGTGCCGATTATTGTAAGGCTAAAGGTACCATACGAAGTGGCCTTGCAACGCGGCCAGGACCGTGAAGATACTCCAGATCAACGTCGCAAGACTGAGGAAGAGAT
>CAZJWS010000075.1:4844-5933 GCA_964549985.1 uncultured Candidatus Saccharibacteria bacterium
ATTTGAAGAGCAATTCAAGGATTTTGAGGGACAAGTTAAGGAAATAATCAGCCGTGTCTAATAAGCAAACCGATCTCGACCAGATTAAGGCAAAAGTATGAACGAAGAACTTCAATTAGCACCCAGCGAAGCCCCAGTTATACCCGTTAAAGCGGGAGTGGAGCTGCGGTTGGTGGATCCAGAAACCGCGCCGGAAATGTTTGCTCTTGTGCAGAAAAATCTGGGCCGGCTCGAACCATTTGTAGCTTGGGCTGACGAAGTCTACTCAGAAGAAGACAGGTTTAAGGGCTTTATGTTCCAACTGGAACAATACAATGCCGGAACAGCTTATCCCATGACTATATGGGTGGATGGCAAGCCCGCAGGTATGGTAGACATTCGCGATATCGGTTCTGAGGAAGGTGCAGAAGTAGGTTGCTGGATAGACGAAGACCATGAGGGCCAGAGGATTGTAAAGGATTCTTTGATAGCGTTGATCGACTTTGCTAGAGCCAGGCACAAGATTGACCGCATAAGATGGACGGCAATGGAAGACAACGATAGTAGCCTAGGGCTTGCCAAGAGCCTAGGCTTTGAGCCTGTATCGATCACTCCAATTACCGAAGGCAAGTTTGAAGGCCGGAACGAAGTAATATATGCAAAAACCTATGAGCCAAGACAAACAGGCTAAGCTCGACCAGATCAAAGCAGATATTCTAGCTAAGAATATCTGCCCGAATTTGGCCGAGACGGCCAAGCAACTTGTCTTTGGGGATGGCAACCCGGATGCCGACATTGTGTTCATTGGCGAAGCACCGGGCAAGAATGAGGATGAGCAGGGGATTCCCTTCGTGGGGGCCGCCGGTAAGTTTTTGAACGAGATGCTCGAAATGATACAATTAGAGCGCCAAGATATTTACATAACTAACATCGTCAAATACCGGCCGCCGAATAATCGGGATCCTCTTCCGGCCGAGAAGGAAGTATTCTTACCGTATCTTCAGCAACAGCTGGATATAATCAAACCGAAACTTGTTGTGACCCTAGGCAGGCACAGTATGGAAGTACTGTTACCGCCTGGGCTCAGAATCAGCCAAGTGCACGGAGAGC
>CAZJWS010000076.1:0-5256 GCA_964549985.1 uncultured Candidatus Saccharibacteria bacterium
GGCCAGACAGGAGATTGATCGTAGCACTGATCATATCGTCATCCCGCGTCTGCGCTTGGATGAAAAAATCTGGATTGGCGATGACGAACGGCTGGTCAACAAAGGCGTTTGGCATATTCCTCGCAGCAGTACACCGGATCAAGGCAGCAACACTGTACTGGTCGGACACCGTTTTAGTTACAAGGATCCGGCAGTGTTTTACCATCTGGATAAAGTCCAAATTGGCGATCCGATTGTTGTAGCCTGGGACGGCAAACTTTATACCTATCGCATGAACGAATCGAAAGTAGTCCAACCGACCGACGTATACGTTGAAAGCCCGTCTGATGAATCAATGTTAACGCTCTACACTTGCCATCCGCTATGGTCCATACGCGAGCGATTGGTTGTAACGGCTACCCTGGAGACGGCGGAATGACAGAACGCAAAAAGTTCGTATTTTTACTAGTGTTGCTGATTGCTAGTGTTGTCCTGCTGCTATATGTACGCAGCACCTTTGGTCAGGATTTTGCTCAAAACTTATAGCAGCTGGCTACGTGAGCTACGTGGCTTCCCCCTTCGTAAAATCAGTTTTGTCGAGGACTTTCTGATCCTGCTTATGGGTGTAACTATAATTGCTTTCAAGTGGTAGTTTTCGTATGAATGCCCTGATCTTTCATTGTGTTAGGGCATATCCGTGCTATTATGCAATTGTAGTATTCTAGAAACAAACATGACTCCCAACGCGCCCACTACAGGTAGCTTTAATACCAAACTCTACGCTCGGATTATTGCGTCCGTTGTAGCTAATCGCGGGCGAAGTGCGCTGGCTTTCAGCGTGTTATTTATCGTAATTATCCCAGCTCTGCTGAGTCTTTACGCCCGTGCTACCCACACTCACGTGGAGATAGAATCAGAAAACGGCTCGCTCGATGGAAGCATCTCTGTTCTCACCGACCCGGAGGCATCTAACGAACAGGCGGTAGGGTTTGGTGAGCTTAACGAGGATAACCCAAATGATACTGGCGACAACAGTCCTCCCCCAGGAGGTGGGTCTGGTGGTGGGGAGGGTGGATCCGGCGGATACACACCAGCCAGTATGGGTCCATCGGGTAGATGGCCATCAGGGTTCCCGACTTATGCAACGCAGGCAAGCATAGTGACTAACGGTACCATTGCTGGGCTGCAGGCCGCGATAAATCAGCTGTCTTCCTCGGGGGGCGTTATACAACATGCGGGTAACGTCGCTAATGCCACTATCACTCGCTCTTCTGGGACAGCGCCTATCGTTGTCCGTCCCCCGCTGGGGCAAAGAGCCGATTTTACGATTAGTGGCACAAGACTGCACGGTTCGGGCATACTCCTGGCTGGTTGGAGGTTATCCGGCAGCTTTCGTGTACACAACGCTATAAATTCAGGAGTTGCCTGGATAGAAGCTGATAGTTCTCTTTGGTTTGAAACAGCTGCTAATTCCGCGGGCAATACCGCTCATGGGCTGATGTACGAATTGGTGGCGCGTGAGTACAAATCTCGCAGTGACAGATCCAGGCTGTGGAGCAACGGTTCAGGGTCGGTTGCGACGATGGACGTAGTCGGGTCATGGCTAACCGGCTCAACTGCCGCACCCCCCACGCATGCCGACACGATACAGGTTTTGCTCCAGTCTGGCGGGACAGGGATGGTGAACATAAAAGATTCGGTCATTTGGCCATCATGGGATAAAGCACTGCAAGGTTCTGGTATAGGTACCGTCTTTACTATCAGTAACTCTTGGATAGCTGAACCATCAGCTGGCGAAGATATCTGGCCTGGTGGCGGCCTGGTGCTGGATGGCCATCATGCAATAACTGCAGTAGCAAATATGACCAACTCAATCCTTCTAGGAAGCGTGCATAGCGGCTTTGCGGTTACTGTTTCTGGCTCAACGCTTTACAATGTTTCTGGTATTATTAACGGAGGTGGTAACACAACCGTCGCCCAAATCCCACTTCCGCCTCCTGCTCCAACCCATACACAGCTTGACTCGATATGGCACCCATGAAATAACAAAGAGCTAATTTCCAATGTATAACCAACAAACCCCAAAAATTCCTACCCAACCTCTCAATCAAAGTAAATGGCGGGAGTTCGTTCTGGTGCTCAAAATCAAGCCGCGGCTGGCCGCCATCCTTGCCGTGTGCACGTTAGCTATAGTAATTACCACTATCCTGTTTGTACTGCATGCCCGTGCTACCAATAACCATATAGAGATAGAATCAGAAGATGGCTCCCTGAGCGGCAGTATCGCAGCCATTACCGACCAGGAGGCCTCAAACGACCAGGCAGTAGAGTTTGGTGAATCTTCTGAAAATGAACCTGGTGAAAGCTCCGATGGCACTGGCGGTGGCGGTTCGTCGGGAGGAAGTGGTCCCGGAGGGAACAGCGGCGGTTCGGGCGAGAGTGACGGCTTCACAATGCCAACTGCTGCTACGGTTGGCGTCAGGTACGCGCCCACCAGAACGCTCACTGCCTCCCAAGCGCTTGCCGAACTACGATTGACGGGCCACCTATCTCGTGCCACGGTTACGGGGATGTTCACGCTAGGGGGTTCTGATGGCATTGGCTGGGTTATCGAAGACGTGCGCTTTGAGGGCAGCAGCAGTCTTTACGTTGTGCGCGGCTATCTGGGCTCAGGTGGCGTTGATATATTTACAGGCACACAGGCACAGCGGCCGATCTTCAGGCATGTCGATTTGGTTGGCCGGGCTGCACTGGGGACAGGCGGCTGCAGCGCTGTTATTTACGGTAGGGATATGATTTTTGAACATGCCGACATTTATGGCTGCAGCGATGGTATCAAAGCGAGCCATCGCATGGAAGTCCGGTATTCGTGGGTACATGACCTCGACCATCCAAGCGGTGCGCATGCAGACGCGGTGCAAATAGTCTCGGGTACAGGCATAGTTTTCACCGGCAACCGCTTTGATGGTTACATAGGCTATTCGTCAGACGGTTCGGGCAGTACTGGCGGCACTGCGAGCGGTGTTCTGCAGACAGGGAGTGTAACGGGTGATATTTCTGCGGTATGGACAAATAATTGGTTTGCAGGGGGGCACTATACCATTCGTGGCAGCAACGACCCCAGGGTTCATTACGTCTTTAGAAGTAACAGGTGGCTGAGATATGGCACAAGTGTGGCCTTGGGTCGCACCGATTTGCCTCCAAACTGGTACGGGCCACTCTATGGCGGTATTCAGAACGAGGACTTTGATAATTCCAATGTATGGGACGACACAGGCCAGCCAGTGGCGCAGTAGCCAAGAGTTTAGAGTATAATAGCTTTCAATGATTAAGGCCGAGCATCTGTCTAAGAAATACCGTAAAAAAGTGGCGGTTGATGATGTCAGCTTTGAGGTTGCCACCGGCAAGGTAACTGGATTTTTGGGACCCAACGGTGCGGGCAAATCCACCACCATGCGCCTGATGCTGGAGCTGGACAATGGCAAAGGTTCTACGACTTTTGACGGTAAGAAACTGCATGAATTCAGCAAGCCATCAAAGGTAGTCGGCATCCTGCTGGAGGCCAAGGCTTTCCACCCTACCCGTACGGCTCGGGCTCATCTGCGCGTGCTGGCGGCCGCTGGCGGTGTGCCGGACAAGCGTGTTGACGAGGTGCTGGACATTGTGGGCCTGAAGGACGTGGCTAAGAAGAAGCCCGGCAAGTTCAGTCTTGGGATGAGCCAGAGGCTCGGTATCGCCGCGGCAATCTTAGGCAAGCCCAAGTATCTGCTATTGGACGAGCCGGCTAATGGACTTGACCCAGAGGGCATCCACTGGCTGCGTCAATTCCTCAAAGATTATGCCGACGAGGGCAACGCCGTATTCGTATCATCCCACCTGCTGAGTGAGATGTCGCTGATGGCCGATGATTTGGTTGTGATCGGCAAAGGGAAGCTCATAACCACCGGCTCGGTACAAGATTTTCTGGACAGTGCCAAAGGCAAGGGCGTGTTCGTGCGGGCGGCAAAACTTGCTCAGCTGGAACGCGTACTTAGGGCAAAATTCAGCGTAGAGAAGCTTGATGGAGGACTTAAAGTAAGCGGTGGTAGCACTGATGAAATTGGTAAACTAGCTTTTGAGGCTGGCGTTCCAATTTTTGAACTTGCCAACCGTTCAGTATCCCTGGAAGAGGCCTTCCTGGAAATCACAGCCGACAGTCAAGAGTACAAAACCGGGGGCAAGAAATAATGCTCAGCACTGTAAAATCCGAGCTGCGTAAACTATTGAGCGTTCGCTCAACTTACATCGTATCCATTATCTTTCTGGCGTTTGTGGGGTTCTTTAGCCTGTATGTAGAGGGCTACTGGGGACAATCCGGTTCGGCGGCAGGTAATCTGGAGGCGACAGCGTTTAAAGAGGTCATCGGTGGTGGTGTTGGACTGGTAGCGTTGGCCATAAGTATCATTGCTATCCTGCAGGTTGGGCATGAGTACCGCTATAACATTATCATGCATACGCTTACGGCCAATGCCCGCCGTACCCAAGTATTTCTGGCTAAGGCACTCGTTTTGAGCTTGTTTGCAATTGGCTTGGGGTTGTCTGCAGCCGTGCTATCAATAGTGGCCTACAAGCTTGGCGTAAGTCTGCGTGGCGCCGAACTACCCGCTCAAGAGCTTGACCTCGCCGCCCAGACATTCCGTGTTGCCGTGTATTCGGCTGTGTATGGTATGTTTGGTTTCTTGCTGGCTATGCTGACCAGGAGCATCATATTAGCTATTGTCGTCCTGCTGCTGCTACCCTCTACGATCGAGCCGTTACTTGGACTGCTACTCAAGGATAACGCCAAATACCTCCCGGTCTCCAGCTTTGACCACATCATGGGCGTGGCCATAGGCCAGACCGAAATGATGCCCAACACCGCTATACTGTTGTCGCTGCTGTATATAGGCGTCCTGAGCCTAATTACCTGGGTGGTATTTGTTCGGCGTGACGCTAACTAGAAATATCATAGGGCAAAACGGCGGCCGATTTCAGCGTGCATCGCCATTTGATATGGGTTGAGTAACGACAAGAACTCGCGGTAGCTGCCCTCGGCTGCCTGTTTTTGATCGGTCGAGAGGGAATTATGAAACTGTAATCTCAATTCAAAATCATCCAAGTGCTCAAGGTCTTCGCGGTATTTGTCGATATTAGGACTTGGTTCCGCCTCTTCTTGTGCCGCGAATACCTCATCCTCTGGTTGTGGGTATGCTTCTATCATATCTGGGCTGGTGGGGGTGGTAGGACTTGAACCTACGA
>CAZJWS010000076.1:5266-5924 GCA_964549985.1 uncultured Candidatus Saccharibacteria bacterium
TCTAACCACTGAGCTACACCCCCTCGTCAAATCAAGCCTTCTCCTCTCAAAATCCCTTGGCAGCGGACAAGCCGCTTGGTTTGATATTTTGTAAGGAAGCAATAATTAGACAGGTCAGATTATAACAGATTACATCTGTTAATGCATTATTCTCTGGCAAGATTTATAACACTGCGGGCGGCTTGGGTATTTCGGCGGTGGATGCGCCGGCGTTCGCGTTCGCTCAGCCCGCCCCATATACCAAACCTCTCGTTATTTTGAAGTGCGAATTCCAGACATTATTCTCGCACTTCGCAGCTCCGGCAGACCTCTTTTGCTTCCTTGGCGCTAACTCCTGACTCTGGAAATAACAACTTGGAATCAACTCTCAAACAGTTGCTGTCATCTCGCCAGTTTTCTAGGCCACTATTAGTCAGAGGCCCCTCTTCTGCTTCATAATAATCAACAGTTGTAGGTTGGTACTGGGATTCCATATAAAGCTCTCTCACCTAGTCTTTGCTCTAAAGAGTACGACTAACGGGTAGATAATAAAAATGTAAAATTTGCTATAATGCCTTTGTAAATGCTAGAAAAAATAAAAAAACTACAGAAGTCATCAATTGCCGAGGCGCTCAGCGATGTGCGTAACGTAGGATTGTTAGTATTCGCGGTGGTTGCC
>CAZJWS010000077.1:0-5920 GCA_964549985.1 uncultured Candidatus Saccharibacteria bacterium
TTCTATTCCTGGAACTGGCAAGCAGGGAAAGAATAGCACTGGAGAGGAGCAGTACTTCGGACCCTGCCCGCCAGAAGGCTCACACCGTTACTATTTCAAGTTGTTTGCCCTGAACGAAAGCTGAATTTGCCGGGTGGCGCAGGGCGTGCCGAAATCGAGGCTGCCATAGAAGGCAAAGTGATTGCGGAGACTGGACTGATGGGCCGCTATGAGAGGATGAAGCCAGCCTAAACAAACTATGCAGCGAGAGGCAAATCTTGCCGTTCAGAGTGCAGTAGATTGACTGTCTCCTGCAGACGAGTGTGTAGCACACTACCAATCGTCGCCGGGTCGACTTCGGAACCGACAAGCGGCTGGCCAACGTATAGCTCGCTAGCACGGCGCCCGATGTGCCGAATGGCAATGGGTACCGTTACTATATCAAGCGCCGGATCAACCCGTTCCAGAATCCAACCAAGTCCTGGCCGAATTGGCTGGACTTCCCAGGGTCGGCCGGTTTTGTTCCGCTTGCCTTCAGGAAAGTTGCCAAAAATAAAATCATCTTCGATATACCAGGCCGACAGATTAATATATTCATCTAGCGTTTGCTGATAGAGCCCTTCTCGCTCTTCGGCACTCAAGTGAGTCAGTTTGTCAAACTGCTGCTTGCGAAATACCGGAAAGCCGCCCCCGGCGTCGATAAGGTGTCTGACAACTGGCAAACGAAAAGTTGTCGTATCGTCTTTGGCGGGAATCTTGGCTCGCCCAACCACGTCTACCGGCAGACCGCCCTCGGGCATACCGGCAAACTTTGCCAGAGTCAAAGTATCTCTATTGCTGACATGATTCGCCGACAGAATCAAACGCTCATTAGGGTCATGAGCCGCATGCACAATGCGTTCCTTGATACCAGGCGCAAACTTGACATTTACTTTATCTGCCAGGCCGATAATCTTATAACTAAGCTTAGCCACTAGTGGCGATGGTTGATAGTCTCGATAAAAATCATAAACCGCTTTATGATTCTCCGGTGCAACCTTTGGTCTGCGCATAGATGTTTAGTATAGAACATCCGCGCCAAGGTTACAATCGGACGCGTTTGCGGGCGGGCTGTGATTTAGTGGTGCGGGTAGAAACAACGCGTTGCCATTCGCGGACCATCTGTTCTTTTTCGCGCTTCATTTCCTCAATTTCCTTCTGTTGCTTGAGGCGTGAAACATCAATCTTGTGCTGCACATAACTCACTAGGGCAGAGAAGCCCCACATAACAAATAGATACACAATAATAGCAAAGATGGCCGCAACATCCAGATAGCCTGTTTCACTTACTGGACGGGATGCAAAAATACCACGAAAAGGATTCAGATAATCACCTGATACGTTATAGACAAATTTTACAAATGGCGTAGTAGGATTGGCCGAGAAGAGCAGTAGAAAAACCCGCAGCACCAAGCTGATAATACCTATGACCACCCAGAGGTAAAGCAGGTAGGCGATAATCTTGCTAATCCGTAAGTATCCAGGAATAACAATTTTGTTTTTTGTACTTTCGCTTGCCATGGGAACCTCCTTGTTTAGCTACTCCTAATTGTACAGCTAATTTGCGCTGCGGCGCTTGAATAACCAAGCTGCTACCGGAATCGAAACCACCATAATACTTAAGCTCCAAATCACTGCCAACCACGCATGATTACCAATGGGCGTTCCCAGGATCAATGCACGTATTGCTTCGATCACCTGGGTGATGGGCTGGTTGACTGCAAAAGCTCTTACAACAGGTGTCAGGCTCTCGGGTGGCACAAAGGCGGTACTGGCAAAGGTAAGGGGAAAGATGATTACAAAAGTCAGCCACTGTACCGCTTCGACGCTTTTGGCAAGTACCCCTAAGATAGACATGAGCCATGAGAATGCCAAGGTGAATAGTAAAATGAGGCCAGCAATCGCCAACCACTCCAAGAAACTTGCACTGCTCCTGAAGCCAATAAGAAGCCCGACGACCAGCATGACCGCCGTAGAGATGGAATTACGGAATAAATCAGATATTGTATGGCCGTTCAGGACTGCTATATCGGACATCGGCAAACTGCGGAAGCGGTCCACAATGCCACGCGACAGATCATTACAAATAGCAATAGCCGTGGTCGTGGAGCCAAATGCCACTGTCTGCACAATAATACCGGCCATCATATAATCCAGGTAATTGATACCTGGTGGCAACGCAAGCTTAATAGCACCGCCAAAAACCGCCGAGAACAGGACAATAAACATAATTGGCTGAAAGAATGTACCAAGCAGCTGGTCACGGTTTCTGAGGATATGCCGGCTCGAGCGAGCAACCATAAGCAAGGAATCATTCAGCCAGAGGAATACTTTGGAACGCTGCTCAAATACAAGTTTGGTTGCCATTATTTCTCATCCTCCTTGGTACCCGCCTTTTGTTTGCCGGTCAATGACAGGAACACATCGTCCAAGGTAGGCTTATGAATCGCCATTGAGCTGATTGTTACCTTGCCTTTAGCCAAAACATCGAGTGCTTTGCGGACATCCACATTGGTATCTTTGATTAATACGACCACCAGGCGCTCTTTTGCATCACTATCAACAACCATCTTGCCAAGTAGCTTCTTGGCTTCGGCAAATACTTTATCGGATTTGAACGTGAGCTCCAGGCGGTCATTACCAATCTTGCCCTTCAGTTCAGCTGACGTACCCTCGGCAATGGCGACACCATTATCAATCACTACAATTTTGTCTGCCAGTTGATCGGCTTCTTCAAGATACTGGGTGGTTAATAGGATGGTTGTACCTTGTGCGACCAGGTTTTTGATAATACCCCACATCGCTATACGAGAGCGCGGATCAAGTCCGGTGGTTGGCTCATCCAGGAAAATAATAGGCGGAGTGGCAATCAGACTAACTGCCAGATCCAAGCGACGTCGCATACCACCAGAGTAGGTCTTGGCGGGCCGATCTGCCGCCTTTACCAGATCAAACTCTTCAAGCAGTTCTTGTGCTCGCTCTTTGGCACTCGATTTTGTGAGGCGGTATAGCCGGCCCATCATCTCGAGATTTTCACGGCCAGTCAGCAATTCATCGATTGCAGCCGACTGACCGGTAAGACCGATGACTTGGCGAACTTCATCTGCTTGCTGTTTGACATCTAGGTCATTGACCAGAACCTTACCTTTATCGGCCTGTAGGAGTGTACTTAGAATACGCACGGTAGTTGTTTTGCCGGCACCGTTAGGCCCAAGCAGGGCAAAGATCGTACCTTTTTCTACTTCAAAGTTTACGCCCTTAAGAACCTCGACTTTGCCGTATGATTTTTCCAGATTTTTGACTTTGATTGCAACTGTTGCCACGCAGGGACTCCTAAATTCAGGTCTAATGGTATAAGAATTGCGTACCTCTGTAAACCCTTGACTTGATGTGAATAAATCAAGGGCAACTACTGCAAGACAGTAAAGTGGCCCATGACGCTTGGATCATCGTGATCATGGAACATAAAGGTTCCGGTTTGGTTGAGGGTAACAATTTCAGGACGCCCCGACCTAGCAATTACTTCATAGAGGCCACCATAGCTCGTGTAATCTGGATGTGTACCAAATACAAAGGTGCGGCTGCCAGCATCACTCACAAAAGTCAGTGTGTCGCATCGGTTTGCCACCGTATATACGGGATCAGGAAGACCATTCTTAATCACAACTATGTGGTTTTCTTTGTTGCCCTGACAAGCACCAGTCTCTACCCCACCCAGAGAAGCAATGTTTTCTTCTTGGGCCACCCTGGTAGTCACTTCCTCGGGCAGCATATTGTGGTACAAATTAGCCATAATGAATAATGATGCACCGACCGTAATGACAATGATACCCGCTGTTGCAAAGAAAAAGACAATGTTATACAAGGGCTTTGGCCCGCGGCCCAGATGCAGGAAGAAGAATAACTGGATTGCCATCTGCAGCACCGCAATTGCCAGAATGGTAAAGATTAATGCATTACCCTGTATGACCTTATTGACCACAAGGTAATAAGGGATAAAGGTAAAAATCAGTGACAGTATAAATCCAACGATATACGAGGCCGTAGTGCCGTGCTCAGACTCGTGCGATTGCTTTGGTTGATGCGGTTCTGTGCTCATCCCGTTAAACTCCACTTAACTGTCTTTTGTTTGCGGTACGATTGAAGCAAGTACCGGGATTCAGCCGTATTGTAAAGGTTGTAAGTCTTTTGGGGTTTAACGGGACTCATATGTTTATACAAACGCCATTAAATATACTACGGTGAAGATAAAGATCCAGACAATATCCAGGAAGTGCCAGAACAGACTGAATAGCCCCAACTTGCGCACCATAGAACGCGTCAACCCGCGCTTTACAACAAAGAAAAGAGAGATCGCCCCCCAGAGCAAAGCGGAAGTAATGTGAATACCATGCGTACCGACTAACAAGAAGAATGAGGATAAGAACGCGTTACTGCGCATCGTATGGCCCTCGTGAATCAGCTCGTAAAATTCATAGAGCTCCACACTCAAGAAAGCTAAGCCCAGCAGGAGAGTGATGCCAAACCACAACAAGGTTTGATTTTTGAGTCCTCTGCGTGCCGCTATCATACCAAGCCCACAAGTGAAGCTACTTGTCAGCAGCAAAAGCGTATTCGTGAGTGCAAGCGGCAGGCTGAATAATTCACTACCTGGCTCACCACCCGCCGTACTGTTACGCAATACAGCAAAGACAGCAAAGAGCACAGCAAACATCAGCAGGTCGGTCATCAGGTAGATCCAGAAACCAAACATTACGCGGTCATCGGCAGCCTCTTCGTGGCTCATCTCACCGGCATGCGCAGGGTGATGCGTCATTTCTTGACCCCCACCAGGCCTAGCGCCCAGTTTATGGTAACCTTGGTAAACTCAATCAAACCCATGTCTTTGTCATCATCTTCGTCAGTATGTTTTTGCAAAGCAAGCGCCTTAGCAGCTTGAGCCTCTTCCATCTTTTCAACTTCAGCTGCGGGAATAGTGTATTCAGAGTGTTCATCAAAGGTACGTGCAATAAGACAAATAATGATGGCGATGATCGAGACAACTGCCAGCCAGACAATCTCCCACACAAAACCAAACCCAGCCAGGAAGGCAAAGATAGAGATGTAGATACCGGAACCGGTGCTCTTGGGCATATGGATATCTTCGTATTTTGGCTTTTTTAGGCCTGCCTGCTTCATCTTATAAAAGATATCGCGCTCGGGGGCGTCGGGAATAACGGCAAAGTTATAGGCCGGAGCAGGAGAAGCAACCGACCACTCCAATGTACGGCCATCCCAGGGGTCGCCAGTAGTATCGGCCAAACGTTTTCGTTGCATAAAGCTTGCAATGATCTGGACAATCTGCAGCGCCACGGCAACACAGATAATCAAGCCGCCTATAAACGCCATAATAAAGAACGGCTGCCAACCAGTCGAAGCCTCATAATTGTCAAGCCGCCGGGTTGCGCCCATCAACCCCAACACATAGAGCGGGGTAAAGGCTACAAAGAAACCAATAATCCATGTCCATACCGCATAGCGGCCGATACGTTCATTCAGACGGAAGCCGGCAATCTTCGGGAACCAATAGTTAATACCCGCAAAGATGCCGAATAAGACGCCGCCCACCACCGTCGAGTGAAAGTGGGCAATCAAGAACAAACTATTATGCAGTTGGAAATCAACCGGCGGTATTGCCAGCAACACCCCCGAAATGCCGCCCAGCGCAAACACACCCACAAAGCCAAGGAACCATAACATCGGCACCGTAAACCGGATCCGCCCTTTATACATGGTGGCAATCCAACTAAACACCAGCACCGTGGTCGGTATTGCGATAATAGCAGTTGCAACACCAAAGGCAGCATTCACTTCGGCACCAGCACCCATCGTAAAGAAGTGGTGCAGCCAGACCAGCAATGCA
>CAZJWS010000078.1:0-5908 GCA_964549985.1 uncultured Candidatus Saccharibacteria bacterium
ACCAATACTACCCAGGTGGCCGCTGTACGGGAAGCCTTGGTTGTGGTGGTTGCCGTGGCAAGCTGGAAAGGCAGCTTAAGCTCCTGAGCAGCTGCAGTAGCAATGTCTACATCAGCCAGTTCAGCTCCGACAGTCACCGGCTGCTGCACCGTGACCCCATCAACTTCATAAATCAGTGTGTGCTCGCCAGGGACCACGTCCTCAAAAGTCACCACGCCGTTTTCATCAGTCATGCCCTCGATTGGATCTGAGTGAAGAACCACCTTGATCTTGGCCAGTACTTTACCCAGAGCATCAATCAAACGAATCTTAAAGCTCACACCCATAGTGCGAACCGTATAAGTCAGTGGTGCGGCTGCGTTACCATTCGCGTCGGTCATCGCCAGCTCAAGCGTGTAGGTGGTACCGGGGTCGAGTGGTGCATCTTTACCAATATCAAAACTATGTTCAGCCCCTAGCGTAGCACTGTTGAGCTGCTTCTTCTCGCTGCCCTCTTTAGAGTAGTAGAGCACTGCCGTCACCGGCTCGTTGGCAGTAAGCTTGAACTTAATACCTTTCTTGTCCTTGTCTATCACCGGTTCACCATGTAACCCCGGAGCCTGCTTGTCAGAGGGGTCGGCTGGGGCCGTGGGCTTTGGGGACTGCTGCGAACCGCCCGAAGAACCACTACCACTGCCGCCTCCGGAGGAACCGCCGCTATTGCCGCCCGGGCCGCTACCAGACGGGTTGTTGATTGTCACTGTACCGCTGTTCTTAGTCACTGTATGCCCAACCCCATCGTTGGCGATTTCAACCGTGCCAAACGTCAGACTGGTG
This sequence comes from uncultured Candidatus Saccharibacteria bacterium, assembly GCA_964549985.1. Classification (GTDB taxonomy): domain Bacteria; phylum Patescibacteriota; class Saccharimonadia; order Saccharimonadales; family JACDBH01; genus CAZJWS01. Next base: position 817 of record CAZJWS010000078.1, read on the forward strand.
CTACCTGCCGTCAATGCGGTAAAGTTTGCGGTTGCAATAAGCCTGTCGCCGGTGACCGGTGAAATCACGCCCGCTACCACGTGATAACTTGATGCGCCCTGCTCACTAATGTATGTATTCAGATCGCCGCCAGACACACTGTCAAGCCGTACCTTTGTATTGTCAAAATTCAGTCTGGCATCTACCGCATTCACCGAGTCAGAACCAGCATTGATCCTAATTTGAGCCGAAAAACTCTCGCCGACCGTGACCGTCCGACTGGCCGGAGATACCCGGATAGTTACATTTGCCGCCAAAACCTTAGGTACAACTACGCTCAAACTGAACAAGTATACAATTGCCAACGCTGCGAGAAAGCGCAATTTTTTCATAAATACTAGAGAGTCTCCTAAGTTGTTACCCTGATACTTAGGTAGTTATACCATTCAAGTTGCTATTCACCAATTTGTATGCTCTGTATATCAGATGAGATCCCTGTAACTGTTGCAAATTTTACGTTTACATTACCTTTGTTGGGCCTATAGTTAAACACACATAAAAGGAACATTCATTCTATGTGCGGAATCGTTGGATACATTGGCAGCAAACAAGCAGCAGATTATTTATTAGATGGACTCGAGACACTCGAATACCGCGGCTATGACTCGGCCGGCATAGCCCTCTGCGACCAAAACAAGCTTCAGGATGTACGCGTCGTGGGCCGCGTGGAAACCTTGCGTAAAGAATATGCCGACTCTGGCGTAAAAGGTGCGCTTGGCATTGGCCATACCCGCTGGGCAACACATGGTGGCGTACTGCACAGAAATGCCCATCCTCATGCCAGTCAGAGCAAACAGTTCACGGTTGTACATAATGGCATTATCGAGAACCACCAGGAGATCAAAGGCTTCCTGACCAAAAAGGGCTATGAGTTCAAATCCGATACCGACACCGAGGTCATTCCGAACCTCATTGACTACCACTTTCAGCAAACCAAAGATGTGGAGCAGGCCTTCTTAACTGCTACCAAATTGCTGCGTGGCGCTTACGCCATTGCCATGATCAGCAGTCATGATCCAGGCAAACTTTACGCCGCCAAACTCTCCAGCCCACTGGCCATTGGCATTGGCGAACAGAATGAAATGTACCTTGGTTCTGATGGCTTGCCTATGGCTGGCCGGGCCAAGCAAATCGTTTTTCTGGAGGACAACGAGGCTGCCGTGTTGACCGGCCACGATTATCGCATCATCAACCTTACGGACGATAGCAAAGTAGAGCGTGCCGCCGAGGCGCTAGAGCTTGAGGCCGAGGCGGTAGCCTTGGGCGACTATCCCGATTTTATGCTCAAGGAAATTCACGAAGCACCGCAGACCGTACGCTCGGCCATGCTGGGCCGTCTGCGTGTGGAGGATAGCATCATCAAGCTGGGCGGGCTGGAAGCCGTTGAGGAGCAACTGCGCTACATCGACCGCATTATTGTTATCGCCTGCGGTACCAGTTACTACGCCGGTATGGTAGGCGAATATTTGATTGAAGAGATCGCCGGGATACCGGTAGAGGTCCAGCAGGCCTCGGAGTTCCGCTACCGCCAGGAGCCGCTCAGTCGCAGCACCGCCGTACTGGTGGTTTCGCAATCGGGCGAGACAGCCGATGCCATTGCCGCGCTCAAGAAACTCGAGGGCACTGGCATCCTGCTGCTTGGCGTTGTCAACGCTCCCGGTAGCACTTTGGCACGCATGACCGACGCTGGCGTGTACTGTCACGCCGGCCCAGAGAAAGCCGTGGCCAGCACCAAGGCCTTCATCGCCCAGGTTACGGTGCTCTGCCTAATCGCCCTGCATCTGTCCAAAAATTACGATGGATACGAGCGCATCATTGCCGACCTGGACAAGATTCCCCATCAGCTCGAGCAGATTCTGGAGCAAGAGCAAGCCATTGCCAAACTAGCACGCAAATACGCTCATCACCGCGATTTTCTGTACATCGGCCGGCGCTACCTCTACCCGGTTGCACTAGAGGGTGCACTTAAGATCAAGGAGATCAGCTACATTCACGCCGAAGGTTTTGCCGGCGGCGAGATGAAACACGGCCCGCTGGCACTGATCGACGAAAACTTTCCTACCTTTGCCCTGGCACTTAGTTCGGATATCGCCGAAAAATCCGCCAGCAACCTGCAAGAGATTCACTCGCGTGGCGGCCCTATCGTAGTGGTTGTAGACGATCCAGAGAGCGAAGCCGCCCAGCTGGCCGATAACGTGTTGGTAATCCCCAAGTCCTCTGAACAGCTGCAGCCAATTCTGGCGGCAACTGTTACGCACTTGTTTGCTTACTACGCTGCGCGCGAGCTGGGCCGCGACATAGACAAGCCTCGTAATCTGGCAAAGTCGGTGACTGTTGAGTAGCTATTGTAGGAGTAGTCTTACGGCAGGCAACAGGATTTCTTTTGCGGGTGCGCCTGCTTCCAATTTTTCTATAAGCTCTTTTGGTGTGAGCCATTCGTAATTACTGTAATCGTCCTGACTGAACTTCGGCACCTCATCATACGGATACTTATAGACATGATGAAAGTAAGGCAGCCCAGTAAATGGAGGAACTGAGCCCAGATACACCAGCTTGGCTTCTTCCGGAGAAATTGCCGTCTCCTCAACTAAGCCTCTCAATGCCGCTGCTTCATATCCCTCGCCCCTGCCTACGTGCTCAGCCACGCTGGAATCGTAACCACCTGGGGCAATCTTTTTGTCTTTTGAACGTATCGGAATCCACAGTTTGCCCTCGGGGTTTTCCAGGAATACAAGCGATCCGCGTGCAAACCCGCGGCCGCTGGCTTCAAGGCCTAAGATTTCTGACCGCTCAAGCGGGCCAATGACTTGGTCAGTTGCATCCACCAAATCCAAGAGCTCTTCGGGGTTATCCATCTCGCTGTAGGTCATTGGCTTATCTCCTTCTCAATATATGTCGAAAGATCATTCAACCAATTGGTTGAATGAAATCCTGACACCTGTATTTTGCTGAGGTCCAGGGTGCTTTGCAGTGGCCGTGGAGCGATGCCTTCCTTGCCGGCATAGTATTCAGCTGTGGTTACATCAGTTACCGTATTGTCATACCCTGCCAGCTCAAAGATTCTACGGGTGATATCGGCCCAACTCATTGACTCGCCTTCGTTGCTGAGGTTATAGGTACCGTATGGCGCATTGGTGGTCAGCAAATGGTCAATAGCCCTAACGAGTTCAGAGGTAAACGTCAGCCTGCCCACTTGATCAGACACCACGCTCGGATTTACACCCTTTTTGCCAAGTTCCAGCATAGTACGCACAAAGTTCTTACCTTCGCCAATCAGCCAGGTAATCCGTAGTATATAGAACCTTGGGGCTAAACTAACCGCAATGTCCCCCGCGGCCTTTGTGGAACCATAGACTGATAATGGCGAAAACGGCTCATCCTCTAAGTGCGGGCTTTGAGTCCCATCAAAAACATATTCGGTAGAGATATGTACCAGTGTCATATCATGCTGAGCGGCGACCGCTACGAGGTTTGCGACCGCATCCGCATTAACACTCCAAGCAGCTACGCGGCCCTCGGTGGTTTCAGCACCATCAACATTGGTATAGGCCGCAGCGTTGAGGATAACCTCTATACCTGACCAGTCGAAGTTTTGGACTGATTCTTTGTTGGTGATATCAAGTTCGCCTACATCCGCAAATCTTGCATTGGGATATTTTTCGCGCAAAGCGGTACCAAGCTGGCCATTCGCGCCAACGATAAAGAATTTTGAATCGTCCATATGTCTCCTTTCAGCATATTTTACAAGTAGCAGATAACAGAGATTTGGCAGGTACCAGGTAGCAGACAAGGCCGTCTGTCATCTGTACTCTGTTAAATCTCTGCAAAATGTTACCTGTCATCTGTTAAATTTCTATCGGGGTTACGTCTTTAAGCAGTGGGTGAGCAATGTCTTTCTCGGATACGATTGCTTCCGACTCTGGAATGGGCCACTCGATACCGAGTGCAGGATCAAATTGATTCACAAAGGTGTATTTGGACTCCGGTGACCAATGGTCGTTAACAAGATAGGTGTAGGTGACCTTCTCCTCTAAAGTCTGGTAACCGTTCGCCACACCACGTGGTACAAATACGGCAATATCGGGCGTGATTTCGAGTGTCAGGGTTTGTCCAAAGCTATCGCCAGCACGCAAGTCTACCCACGCACCAAACACCCGGCCATTAGCAACCGAGATAAACTTTTCCCACGGCTCGGCATGCAAGCCACGGGTGACGCCGCGTTCTTCGTTGTAGCTAAAGTTGTTCTGCACCACTTCAAATGACGGCAAGCCCAGGGCTTCCATTTTGGCCTTTTGATAATTTTCTTTAAACCAACCGCGGTTATCACCGTGCAGTACCAGGTCAACAATATAAAATCCCGGAATATTTGCTTCCCGTACTTGCAGCTCTTTGCCTAATTCACTCATTACTGTTTGACCTCCTCATCCATAATCTTCGTATATGCCTCGCGCAAACTTGAGAAATAGATTTCATCTACCTTAATAGTAGCAAGTGGCACGAATTCTGCCGAGGCCGCGTCGTCATCAGCCTTGAGTTCTACCGGTTCAATACACACCGCTTTGAATATCATCGATATGACAGGCAGTACTTCCCCCTGATGCTCGTAACCATCTATGCCGGAGCCTACAAATTCTATTTGGGAATAGTGTTGCTTGCTTACCCCTATTTCTTCCTCAATCTCGCGGTAGACCGCTGCTTCGACTGTTTCAACACCATCACAAAATCCACCCGGAAAGTCCAATTTGCCTTTGCCTGGCTCTATCGCCCGCCTAAGGACCGCTACTTCTCCTGCTTGGTTGAATAGCAGCAGCGCAACTGCCGGTGAGGCATTGCTGTAGATTGTATGGTTGTTCTCACAAACAAATACGTGCTTGTGCTTATTGGTAAGCCGGCTGCCGCAACGGCGGCAAAAATTCATCTCGGCCCCAGAATCAGACATTTACATAACCCTCTTTAGTGAGACCGAAATGAGCTCCACGTTTCGTGCAATTCTGGATGAGAACCGACCTGTCCGTCCTGCCGGAAAGACAGGCGGGGCACCGAAGCGGAGGCG
>CAZJWS010000079.1:0-5539 GCA_964549985.1 uncultured Candidatus Saccharibacteria bacterium
GGCAGATCACCGACCCGCAGGGCACCGTCATCGAGTTCGACACCCGCATCGCCGGCCCCTGGGGACCATCAAGCATGGAGACCATGCTCTGGCACTTCAGGGCCACGCAGCTGGACATCGGCATGTCGGGACGGCCGCAGCGCGTCAACGGTATCTGCACCCTACTGGGCAGCGACCGTGACACCCGCGAGCTGTTCAACGACAGCCTGATCGAGTTCAACGAGTACGGTGAGAACCGTTGGTCGGGAACCATCCTTGCCACGCGCCAGGTGGTCCGCCGCCGACCCCGAGAGCTGGCACACTGCTGATCCACGCCCGCCGGCGGGAAGGTTGCCCTGGTCTTACCAGCAGCTTTCCCGCCGGGCGATGAATCCTCCAGATGTTTTACTTTATGAAATGCCCATTACCCTCTTATACCTATAGCTTTATGGTGAAATTTATTATATAGTTAATGTGTTAGACCCGTTCTGACATCAGTGTCGCCAACCGGTGACGCACACCTACAACTACATCTGGAGGATGTATGAGTACCTTTACGGAAGAGCTGATCACGTTCCAGCGTGTCGGCCTCGTGCCGGACTACATTGAACGCTTCAATCGCTATGTCCGCGTGGCACACCGGCTGATGTCCAACAACGTGCTCCGGCACCGGCTCTCGACACCGCTCAAGCCGTGGCTGTTCATGTTCAATGTGCAGTCGGATGACTGGGGCATCGAGGCCATGCGCGCCCGCGTTTCGATCCGTGGTATCCAGATGGACACCGACGGCAGACATCATGCAATGGGCAGCTTCACGGTAGAGCAGTGGGGGCCGCATGGCGCGCCCGAGTGGGCCCGCTTCAACGAATACCCGTGCGATCTCATCGAGGTCCCAGACTGCACCAGCGACGGTACCGTTCATGGCTGGATGTGGGTCCTGCAGCTCAAGGTGTTCGACCACTACCTGGCCCAGACAGCAGCTGCAGAGAACTGCGGCATCATCAACACCAGACACATCCTGTTCTGACCTACCGGTTCGGGGGAGGCTTCGTTGGATTCTTGCCAACACCTCCCGCCGAACCCCAACAATCCTCCAGATCCCTACACTCCAAATTCTGCATTCTAAATTCCGCTTTATTGACATCGGTCAATAAAGCCTGTATATTGACCTGTGACGGCTTACTCTAAAGTAAGCTATTTTTAATTTCGACTTCCAAAATTAGCGTAAAATTTTGGTGGCCAAAAGGGGACTAATCAGGTGGCAAAAGAAGACAAAGCCAAGTCCAGCACGAGCAAGCAAAGTGCTGTAACCAAAAAACCGCGAGTTCGCAAGGTAGAGACTGTCCGTGAGCGTAATGCGAAAGAGGCAGCCAAGGTTGAAGCCAAAGCTAACAAGCAGCCAAAGCGCCGTGTGCAGAGAGCTGCCAACAAGGTAGCCAAGCCGTTTAAGAAGCCAGCCAGCATCATTACCTGGCCGTTCCGCACCCGTCCGGTGCGCTGGGTTGGCAGAGTGCTTGGCAGAATTTTCTGGCCAAAATATTTCAGGGACGCCTTCAAGGAAGTCCGCCTGGTCACCTGGCCATCACGCAAGAACACCTGGAAGTTAACATTCGCCGTTATTGTCTTTGCCGTTGTATTCGGCCTTGCCGCCGCCGGCACCGACTTTGTACTGGATAAAATAATAAGAAGGATCGTATTTAGGGCATGATGTCGTTTACCTTTGACCTTTTACCATTTGCCATGCGTCTACCATTGGCCGTTTACGGTGAACAGAAAACGGAAAACGCATGGAAAACGGAAAATAGTGAACAGAAAACGGTTATTGACCGAAGGGAGATTACACAGTGAGCAAGCGTTATGACACCAGCAAGCAGTGGTATGCCATCCACACTTACTCCGGCTACGAAGAAAAAGTAGCCGAATCTATCCGCCAGCGTGCGGAATCTTTGGACATGAAGGATAAAATCCACCAGGTCCTCGTTCCAAAAGAGAAAATGATCGAAATAAAGAACGGTAAGCGCAAAGTTGTCGAGAAGCGCATCTTCCAGGGCTACGTCCTGGTACAGATGAAATTGTCTGAGGACGCTTGGTACATTGTGCGCAACACCCCGAGCGTCACTGGCTTTGTAGGCACCGGTACCGAGCCAACCCCTGTCAGCACTGACGAGATTGAAAAAATCATGAAGCGCATGGGCCGCGAAGAGCCTAAGCACAAGATCGACTACAATGTGGGCGACGTGGTCAGCATCACCGATGGTCCTTTTAAGGGCTTCGACGGCGCTATTAACGAAATTGACGTGCAAAAGGGCAAACTCAAGGTCCTGGTGAACATGTTCGGCCGCGAGACACCTGTAGAGCTCGACAGCCTGCAAGTTAAGCGGGTGTAATTATGCTAGAAATTGATACGGTCCGGGCTGCCATGCAAGATGTCTGTTGGTACCCGGGTGATGAGCTATCTGACGAATATCTTGCACTTGTTGACGCTGCGACTACGCCTCAATTGGGCGAAAAAGGACATCCGCGCGCAGTACGGGCACTTATCGAGCTAACAAAACCAAACAACGATACTTTTATACGTGACCAGCTGGCTCGGTATGAGTTCCCTCCTCATATAGAAGGACTCGAAGAGGCATACGATAGCACTGTTGCACAATCCCGGAAGCTGCTTGGCCTATAGAATATTTAGAAAAGAGAGGGTAAACAATGTCATTAGACATAGAACAAACACAAGATTGGCGCGTTGCCGCAGAGGCCCGCGCCGAGGCTATGCGTCAAGAGGCAGGGCAGTGGACGCCAGATGGGTTACTGGCCGAAGCAACCAGGGTCATCAAAGACCTTGACATCGAACAAGCCCGCCATATCTCAAGCCTTGCACTCTACAAGGCCATGATCATCCAGACCGAACCATACACCCAGGAGCGCAATGACCGGTTACAGCTCTGTTATCAGGCGGCAAATGCTTTAATTGCAGAAAAGTCGTTCGCATTATTCCGTACCGATTCCTAAGATTTGTTTTGAATCAATTTTATGGTATAAATTGATTATTATGAGCGCCGAAGATTTTCCGCAAGAACAACCTGGCCTTGCCGCCGACGAGATTGAACGCCGGCTTCACTTGTCCAGTGCGCTCATGTCGCTCAAGAACATCCTCAAGCGGACAGATGATGATGCGACATCCCCAGAATATCTGGCTGCTACAAGTATATTGCATGACCGCTTAGCTCACTTTAGCACCAGCGCTCTTAAGACAATACACCGCCACTTCCGCCTGATAGAGGCCGTAATCGAGGAAGAATCTCAGCGGATAGTTCACACAAATCAAGCGTTTGACGAGCTTGCCGGTCTTTTTCAACCCCTCACCCCAGAGGAGCAAGATGAGTTTGCCAGTAATCGCCGATGGCTCACGCCCGACGAAGAGCTTGAGCTTGCCGAAGCAGAGTTTGGGAATGAGGCAAGCCAAACTGATAAAGCAAACATGGCTGACGAGGTGTGGCAAGCATTTTACGGTGACAGTGCAGAGGTCATTGGGATTGAAGAAGATCAAGAGCATGCAGAACTTGCAAGCCGCATATCCCGCAGCATCTTAGGTGAGGCAAGCGACAGATTCTATGCCTTAACCGTGCAGGATATCTTCAGTTTTGATACCGAACGCGCCCCGGCCAGTTCATTCGGGCTGCTTATTTTTACCAAGTTGCAGGAAAAGCTTAATGATATTAGCTATGATCAAGGCCGTGACCTCGAGGAACTCTTCAGCGATGCCGGACTCTTTGACATCATCGAAAGTATCATTAGGGGATTCCCAGAATCACCCAACCCCAAGTCGCCAAAGCAAGTGTATCACTACCTCAACAGCTATTCGCCAATGACAGAAGCCAGTTTTCGCGGTGCCCTAAGCCAAGCGGTGCGCGAGTTCGCAGATATTCTGGAATCTACAACAAGCAACTGGTAGTGCATATATTTTTTGCCACCCTTGCACTATACTAAAGGTAATTAGTTGGAGCGTAGAGCAAATACATGTCATCAGCAGAACTTGTGCGCGAACTGCCGCGACCAGATGAGGCCGAGGTTATGGCCGCCCTCGAACAGCAGTTCCTGGATCAACAAGACCAGTTAGAAGCCGAAGTCGCCGAAGCCATTCAGGAGACTTTGCCTACTGCAGCTCCTGAAGCAGGAAGCAAACAAAAGCGTCTGGGCCTGGGCGAATTGGCCGTTCGTGCCACTGGCGAAATGCCCAAGCTATCATCTCTGCTCAGCTTAGCAGGGAGTGATCTTGGCGAATACCTGAATCAGATTGGTTACATTCCACTATTGGATGCTGACCAAGAAAAAGAACTTGCCCGTGCCATCGAAGCTGGCCGGGCTGCTGTCCAAGAGATTGCAGCAGATCCAATGCTGCATGGAAGTCGGAAACGCGATTTACAGCGCACCCTGCTGCGGGGCATGCAGGCCAAGGAACGTCTTATCGTGAGTAATCTACGCCTCGTCGTCTCCAGAGCCAAGAGATATCCAACCAACAGCAATGTCAGTTTGGAGGATCATATTCAGGAGGGTAACATCGGGCTTGACTCAGCTGCTGAGAAATTTGACTGGCGCCGCAATCTTAAGTTCTCTACCTACGCTATGTTCTGGATCAAACAAGCAATCAGCCGCGGGCTTAATAGCAATGGCCACACCGTACATGTTCCCATTAATGATGCCCAGGTACTCTCTTCGGAATTGCGAAGCGGAGCAGATCCGAGCCAGTTGTCTGATCATCTCAGGGTCATACACAATACACAACAAATCGTATACCTAGACACGCCTGTTGGAGAAAAGCATAGTGCAACGCTTGCTGATCTCGTTATAAAAGAGCAGGGAATTCAGACTTCAACCATAGCTATGAACCGTGCCTACTTTGATACAGCACGCATTAAGATTATTGATGTGGTCCGCAACTTGCCCCGGAATGGCAATAATGTGTATCCCCCAGGGATTGAAGCAGAGGTTTTCATGCTTGCTACAGGACTAACGGATTCTGGAGATACTTACCCGCAGAGCGAGATTGCCAGGCACTTCAAGATCAGTTCTGGCACAATAAGTAAGATGGTAAGCAGAGTACGCAGGGCCCTGGAAGTAAGCGAGTTTGGCCAGCAACTCAAGAATCCCGAGGACTAGACAATCCACCCCAGTTATGCTAAAATCACTCCGTTACGCACAGCATTTTGACCGCGAGCTTCTACAAGTGGTCACTAACAACCGTCAAGTGGCTATTTTGAGCCAAGGGTTACACCTAGTATTTCGTATCTAGGAGATAGTATGTAGTGAAGACTGGCAATGTGGTATTACGAAATACGAACTCCGAAATACTATATACGATAAGAATGACCACTCTAAAAATAGATGCGCGCTTAAGGAGAATTTAAGATGGCACAAAAGCAAATTAAGGCTAATTTGAAGATGAAGATTAAAGGCGGCCAAGCCTCGGCAGCCCCGCCCGTAGGTTCGACCCTCGGCCAGTATGGTGTAAACATGATGGACTTTATCCAGCCCTTCAACGACGCCACCAAAGACAAGATGGGCC